>NZ_WSFU01000130.1 GCF_016820635.1 Anaeromonas gelatinilytica
ACGTGCACCTGAGCACCCTTCTAATACGGCAGGGGATTCCATCCCCTACAACCCCTCTTTTTTTATTGTCTTCCAATATTTTCTCTAACTACTAACCCTTGTATTTATCAATAGTCTAAAACTTTTGTTAAATTAACTTTCCTAGACAATAAAAAAGTCATTTCATTATGAAATGACTTTTTTACCTACACCTGGATATGTTGGCTTATCAGGGTCCGTATCTTCAACTATATAATTGTATGTATATTCTTCTGGTTTAATACCTAAATATTTTAATCCTTCATTTCCAAACAACACATTAAATTCCAATATATAATATTTCCCATCAACTTCAACTACATCAAAACCTGCATGGTTTATTCCTAAAGTTTTTGCTACCCTATCTATTAAATCTACAGCTGGTAATGGTATATTTTCAAAAGAATAACTGCCACCTTGAGCTATATTATTATGAAATTTACCTTCTGCAGCAATTCTCCAATATGCAGATATAACATTATTTCCTATATAAACAATTCTTAAATCTCTATCTATTGGTAAATATTCTTGTATATATATAATATCATTTTTTTCTAAATATCTATTTAAATCACTTCTATTTCTTATCAAAAATACTCCCTGTCCCATAGAATTTTTTATTTCTTTAGCAACTACAGGATATCCAAATTCTTCTTCAACAATATCAGTGGTTGAACTATTTTTGCCCATAATTTTTGTATAAGGTGTATTCTCAGGATATGTTGCAATTAAAGCTCTTGTCATCTCTACTTTATCATGACCTAAATGAAAAGTATTTATATTAGGAAATATTTTTTTCTTAAGTCCATATACTAAGGAATTCACCTGCCAATACTCAGGAAACAAAATGTAATCAGCTTCCTTAATCTTATCTATCTCCTTAAACATATTTTCTGGCTTTATATAAGTTATATCTTTCATACCTATAGTTCTAAATGGATTAAATGATATGATTTTCATTTACAGACCTCTTCTCTATTCTTTAGCATGTAAATATATTACAGAGATTTCTATAAGTTGTCAATACAATTCTTCTTTATTTTCTACTTTATTTAAATAATACTTATAATAATATAATATTTGATTTTTCGCATATATCAATCATTTCCTTAGGCCATATAGAAGACTGAACTTCACCTATATGTGCTTTCCTTAAAAAGAACATGCATAATCTTGATTGTCCAATTCCCCCTCCAATTGTATAAGGAAGTTTATTCTCCAATAATAATCTATGATATTCTAATTTCTTTTTCTCTTCACACTGTCTAGCCTTTAATTGTTTTTCTAAAGCCATTTTATCTACTCTAATTCCCATGGAAGAAAGTTCTAATGCTCTTTCAAGAACAGGATACCAAAATATAATGTCTCCATTTAAATTCCAATCATCATAATCAGGTGCCCTTCCATCATGGGGTTCTCCTGAAGCCAATATATCTCCTATTTCCATTATAAATACAGCACCCTTTTCTTTTGCGATAGCATTTTCCCTTTCTTTAGAAGATAAATCAGGATATTTATCTTCTAATTCTTGAGAAGTAATAAAGAAAATCTCTTCTGGTAAAAATTTTGATAATTTATTATATGACTCATATAGATAATCTTCTGTATCCTTAAATACTTGATATATTTCTTTAACTATTTCCTTTAATGTCTTCTTATTTCTGTCTTCTTTACTAATTATTTTCTCCCAATCCCATTGATCTACATAAATAGAATGAGCATTATCAAAGTCCTCATCTCTTCTTATTGCATTCATATCTGTATAAATTCCTTCTCCTACTTTAAAGTCATATCGCTTCAAAGCCATTCGTTTCCATTTAGCTAGAGAATGTACAATTTCTACTCTTACACCTTTATCACATTTTATATCAAATGATACAGGTCTTTCTACACCATTTAAATTATCATTTAATCCTGACTCTTTTCTCACAAATAAAGGAGCAGAAACTCTTGCTAAATTTAATCTTTCTGCCAATTTCTTTTCAAAAAAATCCTTCGTCTTCTTAATTCCTATTTCTGTTTCTCTCAAATCTAATATCGAACTATAATCTTTGGGTATTATTAATCTTTTTAACATTTTTATCCCTTCCTCCTATATTTTTAAAATAAAAAAAGTCTATCATCTCTATTAAATATAGAGACGAAAGACTTAACTTTCGCGGTACCACTCCAGTTGGTATAAAACCCACTTTATCAGTACAGAAATATATATAAATTTCGATACTGCCCAATCTATAACGGTTTGGCTCCGTCTAAGCCTACTCTCTTAAAAAGATTTCAGTTAGAAATTCAAGGATGTTCTTCATTATAAGTATTATATCGGACTTTCACTATAACCGACTCGCTAATATAAGTTCTTATAATTACTCTTCCCATCATAATCTTTTTCAAATATATTAGTTTTTATATTTAAACTAAATTATAATAATAAATACATTATATGTCAAGAATTTTCTTAATTTATTTTTACATTTAATAAAGCTATATCATCTTGAGGTGCATCATAATGAAACTCATCCATTGCATCTTGAATATGATCAATAAGATTACCTTTTTTATCTTCTATACTATTTTTTAATCTATCTATTCCAAATTCTTCTCCAAATCTATTTCTAAGTTCTATAATTCCATCAGTATAGAAAAGTAATTTATCATTTTTCTTTACCTCTATGGTTTTTTCTTCATATTCTATATTATCAAATAAATAACATATAGGATATCCAGAGTTCTCTAAAATTTGAACTCCTTTTTTGTTTATTAATAAAGGTAAACTATTATGTCCAGCATTGGCGTAAGTAAATGTTTTATATTTATTATCCAATACTCCATATATCATTGTAAAATATTTATCATCATCAAAATTTAAATCTAAGAAACTCTGATGTAACTCAGACAATACTTTTGATGGTTTAGTTGTAGTATCCATTATAGCTTTCATAGTTTGTCTCACAAACATAGTTAAAATTGAAGCAGAAACCCCATGACCTACCACATCACTTATATATATTCCAGTATATCTATTATCTATATTAAATATATCAAACATATCTCCACTTAATACTTCTGATGGTTTATATATATAATCTATAGACACAGATCCATAATTTCCTTTAGCAGGCAACATCTTTTTTTGTATTGCCCTAGAATATTTGAGATCTTTATTCATTTTTTTATTTCTTTTTAATACTTCTTTTTCAAGATTTTTTTCTCTAGTAACATCTCTAAAAACTTCCACAACAGCATATATCTCTCCATTAGAATCCTTTACAGGAGAACTCTTTATAGAAAACACTCTATCTCTAATAACTTGCTCTTTCTCAGATATAGCTCCAGTAGCAAAAGCAGTTTCAGTTATACATTTTTTACATGGACATGATTTTCCTAGAGAAAAATGACATGATTTTCCTAAAGAGTTAAATCCTATTTCTTTTCGCATAGTCTCATTTTCATATATAACTATTCCATTTTTATCTATAACCCTAACCCAATCAGCCATACCATCTAATATATCATGAGACAATTTATCATGTATTTGTTCTTCTTTATTTAAAACCATTTCTGCACTATTACTCATCTTATTACCCCCTCGGATAATATGCCTTAAATCAATATGCGTATTCAATATAACAATTATAACATATAAAGAATTTTATTTATATTATAAATATATTTGAGATATAAAAAATTAAAATTTAATTCTAAAATAAATATAATGGGAAAAAATAAATTAGTAAAGTATATCTTAAAAATGATTTTAGATATTTTTTAATGGGTATAAAATGAATATTATTAGGAGGTGTTTAGTATGAGGGTGTATACAAGAACTGGAGATAAAGGCAAAACTAGTCTCTATGATAGTAAAAGAGTATTCAAAGATAGTGCAAGAGTTGAAAGTTATGGGACAATTGATGAATTAAATTCTACTTTAGGATTAGCTAAAAATTTTATTGATGATAAAAAAATGTATGATTTAATACACAATATTCAAAGAAAATTATTTGATGTAGCAGCAGAATTAGCTACAGAAGATAAAGCTAAATTAAAATTTCAAATTACTAAAGAGGATGTTAAATTTTTAGAGAACAAAATTGATGAATATTTAGATTTAATTAAGACACCAGATCATTTTGTTATACCTGGTTCAGGAAAGGCTGCAGGGTATATGCATGTGAGTCGTACTATATGTAGAAGGGCAGAGCGTAGAATAATAACATTAGCAAGAGAAATAGATGTAAATGAACATTTATTGAAGTATATAAATAGGTTATCAGATTTAATTTATTCTTTGTCTAGATATTTAGAGAATGAATACGAAGAAGTAAAATTTAATAGATAATTAAAACTTTTATATTGATAGGTAAAACAAGTTGTATTTCATTAATGTTACTGGTATAATTTTTGTGTGTTAGTTTATTTATTGGCATATTTAAATTATACACGAAAAACCGGACTCATTTAAGAAAAGCTCCTTGTCCTATATTATATAGGACAAGGAGTTTTTCTTAAGGCCTTAACCATTAAATCTCCCTTGTATATTTTTTTAACCACTCTACTTCTTCTTCATCTAAATATGGGGAAATCTTTTCAAATACAGTCTTATGATAATCGTTTAATAACTTTTTATCTTCATCAGACATGATATCTGGATTTATTGCATCTAAATCCATAGGGATATATGTAATTGGCTCAAAATACATAAACTGTCCATATTCATTCTTATCTCCCTTATGAACAAGAAGCTCATTTTCTAAACGAATTCCATGAGATCCCTCGATATAAATACCTGGTTCGTTTGTAATAATCATATCTTCTTCAAAAGGATGAATTTCATTTGCACGATACTGCCAACGGAAACCTGTTGGACCCTCATGTATATTTAGAAGATAACCTACACCATGTCCCGTTCCATGATTAAAGTTCAATCCTCTATCCCAAAATGGTTTTCTTGCAATATAGTCAAGATTCATACCTGTAACTCCATGTAAAAATTTCGCATTTGTAAGCTGCATATTACTAATTGCTACCAGTGTAAAATGATCTTTTATTTTCTGTGGAATATCTCCTAAAGCATATGTTCTGGTAATGTCTGTAGAACCTTCATAGAATCCGGCACCTGTGTCTGTTAAGAATAAAGCCCCTTCACGTAATTCTACATCTGTTTCTGGAGAAGATGAATAGTGAACAATTGCTGCATGTTCTCCAAAAGAACAAATCGGCTCAAAACTAGGACGTATAAAGTTTCCTTGTTCTTTACGGAACTCATTCAATTTATCAGATGCACTCATTTCTGTAATTGATATATTTCCAACATTCTCTTTTAACCATTTCATAAATTTCACATGTGCCACACTATCTTTAATCTGTGCTTTACGAATATTTTCAACCTCAACTGGATTTTTCATTGCTTTAAATAGTACTTCTGGATTTCTCTTTTCTACCTTTTTAACTTCCTCTGGAATATTATTATAAAGAGCATAATTCAATTTATCTGAATCAATTAAAAGAACTTCTTCTTTACTAGTTCCTTTAATATCTTCATATATATCATTATAAGGATGAAATACAACACCATCTTTTGCAAGATCAGATCTAATTTCATCACTTAATTTTGCTTCATTTATATATAAGTCCACCTTATCCATTTTAATGATCGCATAGGATAATACAAGTGGGAAAAATTCGATATCATTTCCACGAATATTTAAAGTCCAGCAAATATCATCTAATGTTGTTAATACATGAGTAGTGGCACCATTTTCTTTCATAGCTTCACGAATACGCTCTAACTTACTAGAAACCGTTTCCCCAGTATATTTTAAATCCAATGAAAAAACAGATTCTTCAGAAAGCACTGGACGATCTTCCCAAATTTCATCAATTAAATCATAGTCATAAACAATTTTTCCATTTTTCTCATTTATAATGGCTTCATATCTTTGTCCTTCTCCCATGGCAACAACACGTCCATCAAAACCTAATGTTACATCTGTAGAAACTACTTCAGAAAGATATTCTTCTATAGTAGGAACTCCTGGTTCTCCCATTTTCATCAATCCAATTGTAGAACCTTCCAATTGTTTTGCAGCCTGAATAAAATATCTTCCATCTGTCCAAAGATATGCCTCATTTTTTGTGATTACTGCCGTTCCAGCAGAACCTGAAAATCCAGTAATGAACTTTCTTGCTTTAAAATGTTCTCCAACATATTCACTTTGATGGAAATCTGCGGTAGGAACCACATATATATCAATACCTTTTTTCTCCATCAATGTGCGTAATTTCATTAAATTTTCAGTTGCAGTCATTAAAATAACCCCCTTTATATACTAAATACATTATATATTATATCACACTATATATTCATAAAAAATTAACAAATATTAAAGTCTAGGTCCTCAATTTCCTCTATAAAAAAGGCATACCAATTTCATTACGAAATCAGTATACCTTATACCATGTATCATTAATCTTCATATTCTGGTATATAGTTCTCATCTTGATTTTTAAATGCTGATCTAAACATTGTAATTGAAGTATAAAGCACAACCAAAATCACTAGGTAAGTTAATATCTGTAACGGTAAAGATTTAACAATATAAGCTGCAATAAATACTCCAACTAAACCACCTAGTGTAATTCCCAATGCAGCTTTTCTATTATAAGCTCCTTCTTTTATAAATTTAACTGAAGCAACTGGCATTAAGAATGCACAAGAACCCATCATAATTGGAAATGCAACCCTTGGTGACATTCCTAATAAATACACAAGAGCCATACAAGGTGCATATAGACCTATACCAGCAGTCATAAGAGCTCCTAATACAAAGTTAACTATTATAGCTATAACTAATTTTGTGCCACTTACTCCTACTGGTACTCCAACCATTTGTCCATCAACTTCCATATTTCTATATACTAAATTATCTCTTACTCCCTCAAAAGTTTCATTTAATGCAACACCACCACCAGGCATCCAACCAAATTCTCCTGCTGCCATTAGAAAAGCCGTTATTAATAATGCAATTCCCATTATTAATTGTACTTTCTTCTCTGGAAGTTTAGATACTACTCCAGCTCCTACCCAAGCACCTATTGTTGCTGCTGCAAGCATAGCGATCAATGTTACAATATCTACATTTATTACAGTTATAAATATAAAAGCTTCTGCAATAACTGGTAATGAACAACTAACATTCAAAGTTCCAGGTATTACCCTATCTTTTACTTGTTTAAATCCTCTTAATAATGCAGTTGTCGGTGCAAAACTTCCTATACCTAATGTATCAAAAAAGTTAGTAAGAAATCCTATTGTAGATACCTTTATCCATGAATTATCTTCAAAATTTTCCTTATTCTGGACTAAATCCTTTCCAAATATAATAGCAAACCATACTGCAAATGCTCCTAAAACTCCTGTAATAGCACCTACCATCTTAACCCTCCTATGTTTTTTAAATCTATTTTTATTTTTGTTTGAATATTCAAAATGTATCTAATATTATAAAAGTGAACTGCAATTTTAGATGAAATTGTAATTCACTTTTATAGTAAAATGTTAAAAAATATACAAAATCATGTAACAAAAACTAACTTGCATTTTTTATAATGTAAATCCATACTTAACTGGATCATCTTCATCTATTACATATTGGTTTAACCCTGTAATATATGCAGAACCAGTAATCTCAGGTATTATAGCATCAAAATCTCCTACCTTTGTAGTTCCAACTATTTTACCTTTGAATAAAGTCCCCGTGATACTTTCATAAGTGAAAATTTCATTTTCCTTAAGTTCACCTTTAGAGTGTAATGTAGCTAATTTTGCAGAAGTACCTGTTCCACAAGGAGACCTGTCCACTTGACCTTGTCCAAATATAACTACATTTTTATAATCAGCCTCTGGATGAGTAGGCTCATCATATATCTCAACTAAATCAACAGTATTTATATGGCTTAATTCAGGGTGTTTAATTTCTATTGTTTCATTGATTATGTCCCTAATCTTTAAACCAATTTTTAATAATTCTTGACTATATTTAGATTCTACCTTTAAACCTAATTCATTTACATTAACTATTGCAAAGAAACTACCACCAAAGGATATATCTAATTTAATAGTACCGATTTCTGGAACTTCAATCTCAACATCCTTCTTATAGTGGAATGCCGGCACATTAACAACAGAAACTTCCTTAGCCTTTCCATTCTCCACTTTAACCTTACCTGTTACAATACCTGCTGGTGTGTCCATTGTTATTTCAGTAAATGGCTCCTTTGCTTCAACTATTCCACTTTCTACTGCTACTGTCATAGCACCTATTGAACCATGACCACACATATTTAAGTATCCGCCACCATCCATAAATACTATTCCAAAGTCAGCCTCATCATTTGTTGGTGAAGTTAATATTGAACCAAACATATCCCTATGTCCCCTTGGCTCTAACATCAATGATGTTCTTAAATGATCCAGTTCATTTTGTAAATACTCTTTTTTTTCTGCCATTGTTTTTCCTGGAACTTTAGGTATTCCACCAACTACAATTCTTGTAGGTTCACCCATTGTATGGGAATCAATAGCATTAATACTTCTTATAAACTTCATTACTTAGTCCTCCTTTTTTTGCATCTTTAATTTTAAAAAGGCTAACGCTTTCTTAGAATCTAAACGATTTACGTTATTTTCACCTACAACTTCTGTTTCTATCCCTTTTTTAGATTTATTAAAATCTACTATTGTGTCCATATATTTATTCGATACTACAAATTTTGCTTGATTTCCTATAAAACTCAATCCTACAACTGGTATGTTTTTCTTTCCAATTTCTTCTATAGTATTTGCATAGTCCACATGAGAATTGCCCCAACTATCTACAGATATAATAACTCCATCGGCTCTCATTGACTCCATCCATTGAGCTAATCTCTGTCCTACAAAATACTTACTTACATTATCTTGAGGCGTGCCTACTACTACTACTCCTAAAAGATCTATATCATCATCCTGTGAAACAACATCTAACAATGGGTCTCTAAAATGATGTAGTGTAGTTTCTTTAGTAGATGGACCTATACCCATTTTTATCACCATCCTAAAATTTAAGTCATCGCTCTTAAAGCGCCATCTCTGTATTCATTTGGAGATAATATCATCGGTACATTACCTATATCTATAATAGACTTCCCACCAGCAAAGCCACTGGGATCATCTGCTAATATAATATTATCACTCATAGCTCCCTGTCCTGCTATCTGTTTAACGATTACTACCTTTTTCTTTCCCGGTCTCATCTTGTCATAGTACTCATGTGATTCACTGGCACTTCTGCCATCTATTTCTCTGAGGATCTCTCTAAAATCTTGAATAAACTTATCGCATACTGTATGAGCTGCTAATGGAAGCTTTCTCTCAAAAGGAATTCCTGCTCTTAAAGTCACATCAACATGAATAATATAATCTTCCTTTGAAGGGGTGCCAGCCCTTCCAAATACCATCTGTTCCTCTAGTATTCCCTCTGATGAACCAAATTCAGCCATTTGTTTTCCCTCTGCATCTATCCCGGTAAGCATCACATATACACCAGTTAAAGTATGGGTGACTCCGTCTCCTATTCTTCCCAATACTTTCGTTGATATAGGTATTATATCCATAATACTGTTTACAAACTTGTCATGTTGTCTTGGTTTGATTATGTCAATTTCTATTCTGTCTATCAAATCTTCTGATTCAACCAGTTCACCTAATACATTCCTATCTATAGTGAGCTTATTATCATTAATTGAGTTTTTTGAACCAAACTCTACCTTATTAATATGAAAACACTTAATTACAAGTCTCCTCAATAGTTTTTCTCCATCCACACTTTCACCTTCTTTTAACCCTAACTCAAGACTACTGTAATAAGTTTAAATTTTATAACTTGTCCCCAGTATACTGGAGACAAGTTATATTTTACACTTCAGCTATATATTCATATGGAAGATTAACTATTCTTCCAGGTGTTTGAATTTCAACTAATTGAGCCAAAGTATCCTTTACTATAGCTGTTTGCATTTCTGGATTATTTGGTTCTCCAGCATTTGCTCCCATTGGTACCAATGGTGCAACAACCCTTGGAGCACCATTTTGACGTACTACTGGAGGAAGGGCTGCAATTATTATTGTTGCAATTCCAGCTTCCTCAATCGCTCTCTGCACAATCACGGCAGAGCGGTGGCAAGTACCTCAGCCAGCAGTTAGAAGTACTGCGTCTACTCCCTCTTCTTTTAATTGTCTAGCTATTTCTGGACCTGTTTCTTCAGTAAATACAGAAACATCTCCACCGCCTCCCATAAAACCAAAGTTTATAGGTGCAAGTTCTTTAATATATCCCTCTTCAGCTAATTCTTTCATTCTATCTATTGGGAACATACAATTAATATCCTTATTAACATCTCCATTGTCATATCCTCCGTGGGATACCATTAATTCTTTACTATCAACATCTCCTGGTATCATTCTAAATGAAGTGTCTCCTGCTAAGTTAAATCTTTTATCTGATTTTAAATGCACCCCAGCAGCAGTAGCTAATGCAACTCTCATTTCACTTAGTGGTTTTTCGACAGGAGTCCATACTACTAGAGGTGTAATTGGAACAAATATTTCAGACTGTAATCCTTTTACAACTGTTAAACTCATTGATTTACCTCCTTCAAAATTTTTACTATTTTTCATTTCTTTTTTCTGCTTTTCTTCTTGCTTCAAGTTGTCTTTTGGCACTTTCAGCATAGTCTTCGTCAATTTCTTCACTTATGACTTCAGGGAAAGTCATTAAAAATCCAACTTGTTGACCTACCTTTAAATCATTATTACTAATAACCATTCTTCTAGGTACTTTTAATTGTCCTAGTCTACCTTTAAAATCTATCACTACCGCTGCATCTGTTACTTCAATAATTATTCCTTCATAATAACTTTCTGTAGAGATATATTTTAATTTATCCATTTGGATATCTCCTAACCTATAATTATTTATTAATCATTTTCTACTTCGTATATTTCTCTTCTCTTTTTACTCTTTGGAAGGGACTGCTCATTTTCTTCTAATTCAATCTTTCTTCCAGTTTCCTTCTCTATTAATTCTACATTGTTTAACTTAACATTTGGATTCCATTTTCTTTCAGGTTCCTTTATATCTTCTCCAGCTATTTTAGCCTTAAGCATAGCAACAGCTCTTATAGCATCTTCTGGTGCAAGACAGTTATTTGAAAGTATTTCATTTTCTATACCTTGACTTGATTTATTATTGTCAATCATAGCATCCATGTACTCATTACCAACTACAAGCTGTCCTTGTACTGCTGAATAAGTCACACCTACTACTGGTACTCCTCTCATGCCAACTTGCTCGATATGGCTTGCAAAATCAACATGGTTATTACCAAATCCTTCTGTTGTTATAATGGCACCATCAACATCCATTGCTTCTATAGTCATACCTAAGAATCTAGATACATAGAATTTTTCAGAATTAGCTTGAGGTGAACCCACAAAGATTACTCCTGCTAAGTCTATTTCATCGTCATTCATAGCTTCAATTACTAATGGTTCTCTCCAATAATGTCTTGAAGTTTCTTTAGATGCTGGTCCTATACAAGTTAAAGCATGGATACATCCATCTAATACTTGTAATGGAGATGTAACTACCGGAACATTTCCAAGATCCACATTAGCTTTAGCTCCTATAGTTCCAATTGGTTCAGTAGGCATAATATAATTATCATGCATAGCTCCTTGACCCATAATTTCTTTAATAATAACTACTTTCTTTCTTCCTGGCTTACGCTTTTGAATAAATTCTTCAGAATCAACCACTAAACTTTCATCTGCTTTTTTAAGAGCTTCTCTTATTTCTTGAGTAATTACATCAGTGGCATCGTGAGCAGCCATAGGTCCTGGTCTTTCCATACCTTTACCTGCTTTTATTTTTACTTCAGTCTTGATGAATATTTCACCTTTTTCAGGAGATCCTGGTCTTCCCCACATAATATTTCTATCCATTGAACCTTCTGAAGAACCAAATTCACCTATTTGTACTCCATCTTCATCAGTACCAGTTACAATAACAACTACTCCATCTAAAACTCTAGTAACACCTTCACCAATTTCTCCTTCTTCTTTAGTAGCAATCGGTTGTACATCCATTATAGTTTCACTATATTCACTATATCTATCTTTATCTATGATATCTAATTTCATATCTACAACTAAATTTTGACTGTCTATAGCACCTTCACAAACGTCTTTTCTTATATAAAGAGTATTACCATCTACTTTTGTCTCTTCTGCTAATTCAACCTTATCTATCTTGAAGTGCTTTCTCACGAGTTTTCTTAAAACCTTCTCTTGAGCTTCAGCCTTCTCTTCAGCTTTATCTTCAAAAGTGGTAGTCATCGCTTGATTACTTGCTGACTGATTAATAGATCCTGCTATTGAAAGAGGTATCTCTAAGTTAATATCTCTTCCTTCTCCAATGTGAATCTTAACAGTTTGTCCTGAAAGGTTTCCAATTGGTGCAACTGGTTCAACTGGAGTTACAGGATCAACACTTTTCTCCTCTTCCATTGAAGTATACCCCTCTACCACATCTGGAGTTATTGGAGTTAAAGCGTCAAGAGTTTTAGTTAATTTTGCCCCTAAAACTTCTCCTATCTTTAAGCAATTTTCTGGTATCTCTAATAATCTTGAATCTTCTAAATCTGGAATTATATTTGGGTCTTCTAAATTAGAAGGCTCAACCACTGTTCCAGCTTCAAATCTACAACAAGTTATAGCATTGTCTTTAGCATGCTGCTTTGCAGTCTCGTTAGTAATTGACATATAGTATCCTCCTTTTATTGAATATATATTAAAAATTAATCTTCTTTTTTCCTTCTATAAAGTTTATGTCCTGTTGCTCTCAAGACATGATCTGTACTGTGATATACCGGAACTCCTAACCTAGGAGCTACATTCATAACTGTGTTAGTTCAATCCTCACAAGTTCCAGTTATTATAACCTCTGCTCCTTGTTTTTTCAAAGACAGTACCTTTTCAGCTTGCCCTGGGCAAATTCCTGGTAAATCACATCTATATCTACCATCTACTTCAGTCATTCTCTTACATCTAGTAGAAGCTACAACTTCTCCACCCATTCCTTCTGCTATTTCTTTTAATCTGTCTTTCTGAGCACCACATTCACATTCTAAAACTCCAATTTTTCTTGTTTCATTAGGAAATGGCATTCCCACAAGTATTCCACCTAAAGTTTTGGATACTGGAGTATTTTCTTCTCCATGTCTTCCAGTAAATGGTCCTCCTAAAACAATTTCCCCATGGGGCTCTACATATCTACCACATTCTTCAATGTAATTTACTATAGGCATCCCAATAGGTACATCTAGTATAACTCTTCCATCATGGGCATCTTTGATTCTACCTGCTAATGTGATGTCTTTAGTTATAACAGGTTTCCTCTCTTCTATTGCTAACACCACATTTTTTAATGTCTCCACATTAGAGATGATAGACTTTGCCTCTAGTGGTAATTGTCCAGGCTTTAATTCTACTCCTAACAATTCCCTAACTATTACCCTCTCATCTCCCGCAGGATACATATTTGGTAAGAATTTAACTTCAATATCTTTTTCCCTCTCACATAACTTCTCTAATACCTTAACTGCCTTTTCGTTTTTGGCCTTAATAGCAATGTATCCCTTTGAAGCATTAGAAATCTCCATTACATATTTAATTCCTCTAATGACTATTTCAGGGTTTTCTTCAATCACCTTTATATTGTGTTTAAGATTTGGTTCACACTCTGCAGCATTTGCGATAACATATCCACCGTCTAAGTCCGCATTGTATTTAATATGAGTTGGGAAACCAGCTCCTCCTGCTCCAACTATACCTGCCTCTTTAATTGCTTCAAGATTGTCATCTGTATCCTTGATTCTCACATACTCTTCAGATTGTTCTTTATCAAGCTCTATTACAATTCTGTCTTCTGTAATCTCCACAACTTTACCATATACGCTTGAGTGTATATTTGCCCCTAATCCATTGGGTTCAGCTACTAATTGTCCTTTTTTCACTTCTTCTCCTTCTTTTACTATTGGATTACAAGGTCCTCCCACATGTTGTTTCAATAGTAATTCAATATTCACCCTTTCCACCTCCTTAGTCAAAAATACTTAATAACTATTTCAATTTATGCTTCAACTTTGTTTGTTAAAACATTCACTTATATTAACGCAATATTTATGCCAACTTTTTAAAAAATACTTTAAAATGGCTCTAATACTACTTTATAAAATATAATTATATTAAATATATACTTATCATTTTTATCTATATATTTATTTATAATCAATATAGTCAATTTTTTGACACCATTTTTAAAATTTAATCCTATTAAAGACATGAGATTAACCGCCTTACAATAAATTTTTAAAAAAAATGTCGAAAAATAGACTTAAGTCTATTTTTCGACACTTTTTTTGTCTCATTCTTTTATATCATATTGATTTATCTTATAATGAAGAGTACTTCTTGGTATTTTTAGTAATTTTGCCGCCTTTGCTTTATTCCCTGAAGATTTATTTAAAGCTTTACTAATTAATTTCATTTCTAAATTTGATAAATATTTATTTAAGTCAAAAGATTGTTTTATTTTTTCTTCACTATCTTCTATAATATCTTCATCACTCTTTATATCTTTTTCAACCTCTTCTAATATATGCTTAGGTAACATATCTTCATGAATAATATCATCATTAGATAATACTAAGAGATGTTCTATTGTATTCTTTAATTCTCTTATATTGCCTTTCCAACTATATTTTTTTAATATATCTAAAACCTCTGGACTTATTTCTGGTATCTTTTTACCATTTTTTTTCGATAATTCTTTTAAAAAGTTATATACTAACAATATTATATCTTTTCTTCGCTTTCTTAATGGTGGAAGTTCTATTTCTATTACATTTAATCTATAAAAAAGATCTTCTCTAAAAGTCCCTTTTTTAACCATATCTAATAAATTTTTATTTGTTGCTGAAATAATTCTGACATTTGTATTTATAAACTTTTCTCCACCGACTCTAGTGAATTTATTATCCTGTAGTACCCTCAGTAATTTAGCCTGCATAAACATTGGTAAATCACCAATCTCATCTAAAAACAAAGTCCCATTATTAGCTAATTCAAAAAAACCTATTTTCCCTTTTCTATTTGCTCCTGTAAATGCTCCTTGATCATATCCAAAAAATTCACTTTCAAATAATTCACTTGGAATAGCACTACAATTTACTGGTACAAATAAACCTTTCACTCCACTATGGTCATGTATAGCTCTTGCAAATACTTCCTTTCCAGTTCCACTTTCTCCAGTTACTAATACTGAAACCTCAGTTTTTGCTACCTGTCTAGCAACTTTAATTTTTTCCATCAACTTTGGACTTTTACCTATTATGTTTCCAAAATTATCGCTTTTAAATTTTTTCACTTCATCTTCCAAAAATTTTAATGTATCATTTGCTTTTTCTAATTCATTTAATAAGTTTGTAACTTCAGTTATATCCCTATCTGTAGTCAATACTCCTTCAAATTTATCATTTATAAATATTGGTAAAGCATTTATAATAACTCGATAATCTGCTTTGGGTGAATGACATATGTTATTCATTATTTTTTTTGTTTCTAATACCTTTGAATTTATAGCATCAGGGAAAAAATCTCGTATATTTTCACCTATTATTTCTTCTTGAGATACATCATATAATTTTTCAGCATTTTTATTCCATATTAATACTTTACCATTCTTATCTATTAAGCATAAAGCCTCATGGATATTTTCCACGATATGATGTAGCATTATGCTGATCCTCTCTAAATTCATATAAAAGTGATCTCTTATCTGTTCTACCCTTATTACCCCTATCAATTTGTCATCTTCCATAACGGGTAGTCTTCCAATTTCATTTTCCATCATTATATCTCTACATTCCAATAATCTATTATCTTTAGATATAGTAATAAGATTATTTACAATAAATCTCTTTAATAAGATATCTTTACTTAAATCATCATATACATTAGATATATCAGCTAAAGTTACAACACCTTGTATTTTATTATTCCTATTTTCTATAAAAATTTCTTGGATATTATTCTCAAGCATAAGATTTATAGCTTCTTTAAGTGTATGATCTTCTTTTAAAGTAATATATTTACTGTCCATAACATCCTTAACAAGGACCTCCTGAAATTCAAACAGCATAACCTACCCACCTTTATTTAAACATAAATTGTAACTAACCTTTACATAACTTTATCATATAACAATAAAAAAATATACTAAAAATAAACATAAAACCCACAGATATCTGTGGGTTTTATGTTTATATAAAACAATTATAATTATTACTCTGTAGCTTTTTCGTCTTCTACAACTAAACCTTTTAAGTTTTTGTCCATTGCCCAGAGTATAACTCCTGCAACAATAGCAATGGCTGCAATTACACTATATACATGTACAAATTCAAACTTTAATGTGAATTCATATACCCATCCATAGGATTTGCCTGCAATAAATACTGCAAACGTCCAAACAGCCATCATAGTTGACAATAATCTAGGTGGTGAAAATTTACTTATAAATGAGTTTCCAAGTGGCGAGAATAACATTTCACCAAGGGATAACACTATACCAAATGCAACAATCCAAGCTAAGTGTGCAAGGTTTTCACCCCTTAAAATATCAGCTGCTGCAAATATAACATAGGATATACCTAATGTAATCATACCTAAAGCAGTTTTCTTAAACATGCTCAAATCACCTTGAGGTCTAGCAGCTAATTTAGTCCATAATTTACCAAGTATTGGCCCTAATGTAATACATATTAAAGCATTTAAAGAGTCAAACCAAATAGTTGGAACTTCAAAATTACCTATCATCCAGTTCGCATTAGGAGCTGCTCCACCATCAGCGCCCCAGTAAAAATATACTGGCATATAAGCTAAGTACCAGAATACCCAGAATATAACAGAAAAGAAAGATACTAATACAATAGCTGCAACTCTTTTCTTTTCGATTGTAGTAAGTGGTTTCTTTTCTTCTTTCTTTTCTTCAACTTTTTCAACTCCTACTTCATTTTCGTCATACTTAAATGGCTTCTTACCAGCTTCTCCTAAGAATCTCCATCCAAATATAAACCAAACTGCACCAACAAACATCATGATTCCACAAATTGTAAAACTGAATGAATATCCTTGAACATGAGTAATTACACCAATAATTGTAGTTCCAATAAATGAACCAACATTAACGAATGAGTACTGAGTAGAGAATGCTGAGTCCAATTGATCTTTGTTCTTAAAAAGTCTACCTGTGATAGCATTTGTCTGAGGTTTGAATAATCCAGTACCGATAGATACTATTACTATCATTAGATTAATCATAGCAGCACTTGTTGCATTAGCTCCTATTAAATAACCTACACCCATCAATACCATTCCAACAGGTGCTAGATATCTTGCTCCTACGAAACGGTCTGATATAACAGATCCTATAAGTGGCGCAAGATAAGTAAATGCAATTAAGTTAGCAGACATCTTTGCACCATCTGCAGGAGTAAGCCCTAGTCCACCATCTGCTATGCTGGCAACTACGAATACAGTTAGTAACCATTTTGCTGAATAGAATGCAAATCTTTCAAAGGTGAAAGCAAGTGAGCATACATAAAAGCCAAATGGTCTTCTCACTTTTGTGTTTTCCATTTTAATTCCTCCCTAGTAGTTTATTATTTTGTATTTAAAAAAACATAAGCAATATTAATATAGAATAAATGCGAATGTTTTCTAACACCATTACTTAAAAATAAAACAACTAACCGAAAATAATAATACAGTATTGACAAAATAAAGTCAATTTATTTTGTCAGACTCTTCACAAATATGAAAATCTTATATAATTCTTTTATTATTTGGAAAATTTTAATACTATTTCTCGAGTTTTTTCAGAAATAATAACTTTATTTCATTATTATCAGTATATTACCACAGAATAATAGGTTTATACAATAAAAATTTCATTATTTTTATAATTTTTTTATTTATAAGAAAAATATATTTCTTGGAATTTATTCCCTACCTTTTATTAAATGTCTAAATAATGGGAGTTATTATCTAATCAATTTGTAGACGATTGATATATTATTGACATATTTTGATAAACGTATTATGATGTTTAATGTATTAGAAACTTAAAAAATGTTAGGAGGCACTAGTATGAATCGAAGTAGGGTTAACAGAGTTTTAAAATCAATGGAAGATAATAGTATTCCTCAATTAATTATCTCTGATCCAACAGCTATTTTCTATTTAACAGGAAAGTGGATTCATCCAGGAGAAAGATTATTAGCATTATATCTAAATATTAATGGTAACCACAAAATAGTTATCAATGAATTATTTCCACAGGAAGAAGATCTTGGTGTTGAAATCATATGGTATAACGATATTCAAGATGGAGTTGAAATTTTATCTAAACATGTAGACAAAGATAAAGTTATAGGCATAGATAAGACTTGGCCTGCTAAGTTCCTATTAAGATTACAAGAACTTGGAGCCGGAAGTAAATTCGTAAATGGTTCTTTTATAATTGACTACGTTAGAATGATTAAAGCCGAAGAAGAAAGGGCTATCTTAAGAGAATCTTCTAGATTAAATGATCTAGTAATGGAAGAATTAATTCCATGGTCAGGAAAAGGTTTAACAGAAAAAGAATTACACGATAAGGTACTTGAAATTTATAAAAACCATGGTATCACTGAGGTTTCTTTCGATCCAATTACAGCATATGCTAAAGGAGCAGCAGATCCTCACCATGTAACTGATGACTCTAAAGGAAAACATGGAGACTGTGTTGTTCTTGATATCGGTGGATTCTACAAAAACTATGCATCAGATATGACAAGAACAGTATTTATAGGTGAAGTTTCTGAAAGACAAAAAGAAATATATAACATCGTTCTAGAAGCAAACTTAAGAGGTATAGCTGCAGCAAAACCAGGAAATAGAATGTGTGATGTAGACTTAGCTGCTAGAAACTACATAGAAGAAATGGGATATGGTGAATATTTCACCCATAGAACTGGCCATTCTATCGGTTTAGAAGACCATGAATTTGGTGATGTTTCTTCTGTAAATGAAGACATTATAAAACCTGGACAAGTTTTCTCAGTAGAACCAGGAATTTATCTACCAAAAGAAGGTATTGGTGTTCGTATTGAAGACCTAGTAATAGTTACTGAAGATGGTTGTGAAGTTATAAATAAATTCACTAAGGATATAATCATTGTTCCTGAATCTAAATAGAAAAGGATGATTTTTTTATGGAAATTACTGAAGGATATATGCCTTTTAGAGAATACAAAACTTATTATCGTATAGTAGGTGAATGTAAAGATGGTAAGAAACCATTAGTTTTATTACATGGAGGTCCAGGTTCTACTCATAATTATTTTGAAATACTAGATAGAATTGCAGAAGATGGACGAGCTATTATCATGTATGACCAAATCGGTTGCGGATTATCCTCAATGCCTGATCGTCCGGAACTGTGGAATGCAGAGACATGGACTGAAGAGTTAATCCAATTACGTGAACATCTAGGATTAGATGAAATCCACTTATTAGGACAATCCTGGGGAGGAATGTTAGCAATCCACTACGCTTGTGAATATAAACCTAAGGGAATCAAGAGTTATATTTTATCCAGTACTCTACCATCTGCTTCTCTATGGGAAAAAGATCAACGTAGAAGAATTAAATATCTTCCCCAACACATGCAAGATGCTATTGATAAAGCAGAAGAAACTGGAGATTACTCCTCAAAGGAATACCAAGAAGCTGAAGCAGAATTTATGCTTCGCTATTGTGCAGATGAAGTTGGACCAGATTCGCCAGAGTGCCTAAGACGTGAAAAAAACGCTGGCACGCAAGCTTATATAGCTGGATGGGGTCAAAATGAATTCACTCCTACTGGTTCATTGAAAGACTTTAACTTTATGGATGAAATTAAATATATCCAAGAACCTACTTTAATTATTAGCGGTTCAATTGACCTTTGTTCTCCATTTATTGCAAAGACAATGTATGATAAAATTCCAAATTCCGAATGGGAATTATTTCAGTACAGTCGTCATATGCCTTTTGTAGAAGAAAATGATAAATATATAAAAGTACTTACTGATTGGTTAAACAAAAACGACTAATTGAGTAGTATATAAATAGTAATAGCAGATATTTCATGAAATACCTACTATTACTATTTTTTAATTACTATTTATATTCTTAAATCCATTCCCTAAAACCTCATGAATATCTGTTATCATTACAAAAGCATTGGGATCTAACCTATGTATTAAATCCTTTAGCTTAACTATTTGTACCCTATTAACTACACATAATAAAGTGTCTCTCTCTAATTCAGTATACATTCCCTTTCCTTTTAAAATTGTTGCCCCTCTACCTATTTCACTTAATATAGCAGTTCCTATTTCCTTTGGTCTTTCAGAAATTATTAAAAACGCCTTTGAATAGCTAAATCCACTCATTATTTGATCAATTGCTTTTACTGAAATATATAGTGCAATTAGAGAATATAATGCTGTATCAATTTTTTTATCAACCAATCCAGCAAATATTACAACCATAAAGTCAACAGCCATCATCAATTTAGATGTACTTATACTTGGAAAGTATTTGTGCAATATAGCTCCTGCTAAATCTGTTCCTCCAGTAGTACCTCCAAATTTAAATATAATTCCTACCCCAATACCTAAAAGTAACCCTCCAAATATTGAAGATAATAATAAATTATTTGTAGCCACAGTATTAGATATAATCCTTATGAAAAAAAACAACCCTAAGATTGCATATAAAGTCTTGATTCCAAAGGTTTTACCTAAAATTATTACTCCTATTGTAAACAATAAAATATTTATCATTAAATTAACTATTTCCATTTTCAAAAAACCATCAGTTACTTTCTCAATAACTATCGCAAAACCACTTATCCCTCCTGGCGCAATGGTATTTGGCTCTAAAAACATATTTAATGCTATTGCCATCACCATTGTACCTACCGTTATAGCTACATAATCTATAATGTAATTATACCACTTTTTTTTAACCATTTTTCTCAACCCCCTATATAATATATTTAGGTTAATGAAACTAATCTATAATCCTTTATTAAATAACCCAAAATAATTATTATAAATTCCAGAAAAATTATCCTTACATTCTATTAGCCCAGGCTTCTCAAAAAGAATCTCCTGGACTAATAAAAATATTTTATCTTAAGCTACCATATAAAATTTTAAAAATATAAAAGGCAAACAAGAAGCATGTTCTCTAGGGAAACCTAGTTTCCCTTCGACGATGCATAAAACATGCACCTAAGTACCCTTCTAATACAGCAGGGGATTTCATCCCCTACAACCCGTCATTTTTTATTGTATTCCAATATTTTCTATAACTATTAACCTTTGTATCTATCAATAATCTAAAAGCTTTATTAAATTAACTTACCTAGACAATGAATAAGATGTCCCATAGCATCTAAATAAAATACTAATTTCAGTTTAGATTAAAAATATATGATTTTCAAGCATTTTAAAAAAATTTTTTATACATAAAATTCGATAATAAATCCTTGCCCTGTATAGGACAAGGATTTATTATATATTTCAATTAATTTATGAATTTTTTAAAGTTCTTTAGATTTTTTTACACAACCTCTAACTGCTTCAATCATAGCACTTCTTAGTCCTTTATTTTCTAATATACTTACTGCTTCAATAGTAGTTCCTCCTGGAGAACAAACCATATCCTTTAATTCACCTGGATGTTTCCCTGTTTTTAAAACCATTTGAGCTGAACCCAATACCGTTGCAGCTGCCATCTTATAAGCCTTATCCCTAGGCATACCTTCCAGCACTCCTCCATCAGCTAATGCTTCTATAAACATATATACATATGCAGGAGAAGAACCACTTATCCCTGTAACCACATCCATAAGTTTCTCTTCTATCAACTCTGCTTCTCCAAAACTTTCAAATATTTCAAGTACTTCTTTTAATTCACCTTCAGAAACCCTTTCATTAGATGATATTGCTGACATACCTTTCCCTACTAAAGCTGGAGTATTGGGCATTACTCTAATTAATTTTACATCCCTTTCAAATCTCTCTTCTAATTGAGATATTTTCTTCCCAGCTGCAATAGATATTATCAATGTATCCTTCTTCACATTATCCTTAATTTGGTCAATTACTATATCACATATATGGGGTTTCACAGCTAAAATAACTATTTGAGCCTTCCTGACAACCTCATTATTATCTGTAGTAGTATTTACACCATAATTTTTTTCTAACACCTTCAATGAATCTTTATTTAAATCCCCCACAATTATATTCTCTGGTGAAAATATCTTACTATCAATTATACCTGCCATCATGGCTTGAGCCATATTTCCTCCGCCTATAAATCCTAAAGTTTCTTCCATTTATATTCCCCCTAAATTATATTGATTGTTCTGTTCTAGCTATTATCTCATCCTGTAATTCTTTACTTAAATTTGAGAAATAATCACTATATCCTGCTACACGAACTATAAGATTCTTGTATTCCTCTGGTCTCTCTTGAGCCTCTAATAATGTCTCTCTAGTTACTACATTAAATTGTATATGATGTCCATCTAATTTAAAATATCCGCGTACTAAATTGGCTAATTTATCTAAACCTTCCTCCCCTTCTATGACTGAAGGAGTAACTTTTTGATTTAATAATGTTCCTCCTGTAATTAAATGATCCATTTTAGAAGCAGATTTTATCACTCCTGTAGGTCCATTTAAGTCTGCACCCTTAGCAGGAGATATACCATCGGCTAAAGCTTCCTCTGATTTTTTTCCACTAGGTAAAGCTCCTATCACTGATCCAAAATACACATGACATGTTGTAGGTAACATATTTATTCTGTGTTCTCCACCTCTAGTATTAGGCCTTCCTGTAACCTCATTATAATAGGCCTTAAATACACTTCCCATTATTTCATCTGCATAATCATCATCATTACCATATTTAGGAGTTTTCTTTTTAATTAGATTAAATACATCATCATGACCTTCAAAATTATCCTTTAAAGCATCTAATAGTTCCTTCATAGACATATTTCTATTATCAAATACATGATACTTTATAGTAGATAAACTATCTGTTATATCTCCTATCCCTACGCCCTGAATATAAGTTACATTATACCTTGCACCCCCGGCATTATAGTCCTTACCATTCTTTATACAGTCATCTATGATTATAGATAAAAATGGTACAGGCATATTCTCAGCATATAATCTTTCTATAACTCTATTTCCTCTAACCTTAATATCTATAAAATAATCAAGTTGTTTTTTAAAGGCTTCAAATAACTCATCATAACTGCTAAATTCAGTGGGGTCTCCTGTTTCTATTCCTAGTTTCTTTCCAATCATTGGATCAACACCATTATTAAGGGTTATCTCAAGAACCTTAGGAATATTGAAGTATCCTGTCAAAATATAAGCCTCTTTACCAAAGGCCCCTGTTTCAACACAACCACTGGTACCTCCACATCTAGCATCCACTATATCCTTACCAGCATTTAATAACTCTTGAACAACAGCATCAGCATTAAATAATGATGGTTGCCCCCATCCCTTTCTAACTATACTTAATGCCTTTTTTAAAAATCTCTGAGGAGTCTTTTTACTTATCTGAACATTTGAGCTAGGTTGTAAAAGTCTCATTTGATCTATTACATCCAATACTAAATAACTAACTTCATTTACCCCATCGGAGCCATCAGCCTTTAATCCGCCACTATTTATATTAGCAAAATCCGTATATGTAGCACTCTCTTTTAAAGTTATTCCAACCTTAGGTGGGGCCGGTTGATTATTAAATTTAACCCATAAACACTGAAGTAATTCCTCAGCTCTATCTCTAGTTAAAGTACCTTCCTCTATTTCCCTTTCATAGAAAGAATTAAGATGTTGATCTAATCTACCAGGATTAAATGAATCCCAAGGATTTAACTCAGATATAACACATAAGTGTACAAACCAATACATTTGAATGGCTTCCCTAAAGGTTCTTGGGGCATTGGCTGGAATCCAACTACAGGTCTCTGTTATATCTATTAATTCTTCTTTTCTCTTAGGGTCATCTTCCCTTTCTGCCATCTCCCTAGCTAATTCTGAATATCTTTTTCCTAATATAATTATAGCATCACAGGCTATCTTCATAGCTTCCAGTTGATTTATTTTATTTAAAGCATCATCATCATTATGAAAATCCAGATTTTTTATTGATTCATCTATTTCCTTTTTAAAATCTAAAAATCCCTTTTTATATATTTTATTATCTCCAACAGTATGTCCTGGTCCCCTTTGTTCTTGAAATTCAGTAAATATGCCTGCTTCATAACAGTCCTTCCATTCCTGAGTCATATTTTCAAATATATGATATCTCATTGATCTTTTTTTCCAGTAAGGTATTATGGTCTCCTTTTGTATTTCCTTTGCCTGTTCATCCACCTTAAAAAATACCTTTTCCCTATCATTCATTGTCTCCATATCTTCTATTGTATGACAGCATAACTCAGGATAAGTTGGTGTGGCAGCAGGAGATTCTCCCCTTTCACCTACAATAAGTTCTCCATCATTTATACTTATTTTTTTCTTAGACATGAATTCCTTCAAAACTAAAGCTCTTAAAACAGGCTTCGAAACAGTTCCTTCATATTTTTTATACACTTCATCTACTATCTTAGCCCTTTCCATTGAAATATAAGGTACTGCATTTAAACTTTCTTCCCTTAATTTCTTAACCCTTTCACAAATCATAAATATTAACCCCCTACCTTTATTTTTCTATTTAATATTTTAAATTTCTCAACTAAATTATCCATCTCTTCCTCTGAAGGCTTTTCATCACCTATAAGATTATACTCTTTAGAAAGTCTCTCATACTTCTCCATTCCCATTCTATGATAAGGGAGGAGGTTAACTTGACTAATATTAAGTTTCTCTAAAAACTTAATTGTACCTTCGATATTTTCCATATCATCATTTATACCTTTGATAATAGGTATTCTCACATATATATTAGCTCCAGTTTCAGATAACTTTTCTAAATTTTTTAATATATTTTTATTGGAAACCCCTATATATTTTTTATGTCTCTCATCATCTAAAAGCTTTAAATCATAGAGGAATAAATCTGTATAATCTACTATTTTCTTGATATTTTCCCATTTGCTATAGCCACTAGTATCAACAGTAGTATGTACTCCTTCAGTTTTTGATTTTTTTAGCATTTCTTCTAAAAAATCTATCTGAGATAAAGGTTCTCCACCAGAAAATGTAACTCCACCACCGGATTCTTCATAGAATATTTCATCCTTCTTTATTTCCTTCATCAATTCTGAACTTGTAAATTTCCTTCCTACCAGCTTCCAACCTTCATTTAAACATAAATCTGCACATTTACCACACAAAGTGCACTTATCTTCATCCCTAATAGGCACCCTTGATTCCATCTTTATAGTCCTTTCAGGACATCTTTCTTCACACCTGCCACAGCCACTACATTTATCTCTAAAAAACATTAAATCACTATTAAAATTTTGACTTTCAGGGTTATGGCACCACCAGCAACTTAAGGGACAGCCTTTAAAAAACACAGTAGTCCTAATACCTGGGCCATCATGAACCGAGTACTTCTGTATATTCATTATCATACCTTTACTCATCTTCATTAATCCCTTTATTATCTTTAAAATAATTAGGAGTACTAACAACTAAAACTTTAACTACTTTATTGGTATAATTAGCCCAGTTATGCATTCTTTCTGAATCATAATGGGCACTATCTCCAGGATATAAATGATATTCCTTAGAATCTAACATCAGGGTGAGAATTCCTTCAATCACATATACAAATTCTTCCCCCTTATGACTGTACTCATTGATATCCTCTTCTACACTCATAGGCAAAATATCTATCCTCCTTGGATAAATATTTGCTTTATCTAAAGAATTACTTAAATGATAATTAATGAATTTATTATTCATAACTTCATATACTTCATTTTCATAACTTTTTAATATCATTTTTTCGTCAGATTTAGGTTTCAATAAAAAACGGGATAAATCTACTTTCAAAGCATCAGATATAACTTGTAAAGAATCTATAGCTATAGTAGTTAATCCCCTTTCAAACTGAGATAAAAACCCTATAGATAAACCTGTTTTTTCACTTAAATCTTTCAAAGTCATATTATTTGATTTTCTTATTTCTTTAACTTCACTACCTATATTTTCAATCATAAAACAACCATTAAACTAAATTCCAATAATGGTCTTCAATCCCCCTTTTACATATATATAATTTTTTTTATATCTATAAATATTTTAATCCCTTGTATAGTACTTGTCAATATCATTTATGTAATTTTTAATAAATAATGGATATAATAATGGATATATTATTAATATGACCGGGTAAGGGATTAAAAAATCTATTGATCAATTTCATAATAGTGAAATTTTCCTTCTAAAGAAATTTATTATAGGAATGTAAGTAAATCATTTAGTAATAGTGATATTACAAGTGGCAGAAAGACAATACAAAGAATTATAGAACAAAGAACAATTAATAATTTAAACTTTATTTAACACTATAACAATATTTATTCATTAATTGAATATATGAAAGGAATAATATAAAATAATATTAAAGAAATGAGGTTGATAAAATGCCTAATAAAGAAGATATTATAAAAACCCTTAAAGAAAAGGGACACAGATGTACTAATCAAAGAGAAGCCATATTAGATGTATTAATAAATAATAAAAGCCACTTTATAAGTGCTGAAGATATATATATAAAAACTAAAAAAATATATCCTAAAACAAATTTCTCTACAGTATATCGAACTCTAGAATTATTAGATAGATTAGAAATTATCCACTCTACTACAACAGATGGCAAAAAAACTATATACGAAATAATATGTAAAGATAGCCATCACCATCATATTATTTGCAAAAATTGTGGAAAAACTAAAGTAGTAGACTTTTGTCCCTACACAAATATAAAAGAAAATTTAGCTAAAGAAGGTTTTAAGCTTACAGATCATAAGTTTGAACTATATGGATATTGTGAGAATTGTAATGATGATGACTAATAAAAAGAAAAGCATAATTCTCATAATACTTTTACTTCTGATCATAATATTTATTACTAACTTATACTATCCATTACGGAGTTATAGCATAATGTATCCACTAAAAACTTATTATAAAAAAACAGGACTTTTTAATGATATACCTCTAAGAGTCCCTAGTAGAACAATTAATGATAAAGAAAACTTTTATCCTTTTGTTCTTTACTTTAATTCTAATAAAGGCTTTAGTCAGTATATAAATCAAGATGTAGAACTAAGTATAATATATAATTTCGGTAATTTTAGTTCTAATAAGAAATACTCTAATTATTTTAATTCTAATTCTGATTATTATTCATCTTTCTATGGAGTCTATGGAATAAAAACAAATGATGGTACTCCATTTGGATTTAATCAAGATGATATTGACATAGATTTATTGTCAAAAATGCCAGAATATGATCAGAAATATTTAGTTCTGCCCTCCATAGGACTTCTCCCAAAAAACGTTACATTTAAATACAAAATAAAAAATATAAAAGAAAATATTAATTATATCGATTCTAATAATTGGATAAAAGTAGATTCTATAATAAAAACTAATTCTCCGTTACATAAATATAAAAAACATCATAATGGTTATATCCAATATGGTATTCCCCCAGAATCAAACAACATAAAAGAAGATTATCCTATCATAGATTTATATGGTAGAATGTATATAAAATTCTTTGAAGAATATGATTCCACTATTGTTTTTTATATTTTGGCTAACGACAAATCCACAGTAAATAAAATTGATAAATATATATTATCTAATTCATATATAAATAAAAATAAATAAGAATTGGAATATTCCAATTCTTATTTATCATTTAAGCTAAATCTTCTAATTTATTTAATTCCTTTATAATTATTTTTTTATTGCCTATTAATTCTATAATTCCTTCATCCTGAAAAACACTTAATTTTCTACTTACAGTTTCTCTAGTAGAACCTATATAATTAGCCATATCCTCTCTACTTAAAGGTATATCTAATTCCACAATCCTCTCTTTAGGTGTTCCAAAATCTTTTATAAGACCTAGAAGTAATCCTGCTAATCTAGATTCAATATCCTTCGTACCAAGACGCTGAACTTGTTCTTCTAAACTAACAACCCTATCATGAATTACCCTTAAAGTCTTTAAAGCTATATCAGGATTTTCTAAGAGTATTTTATCAAAATCTTTCTTAGTAAGTATACATACATTGCTATCTTCCATAGCTTCAGCATTAAATTTAAATTCTTCTTCTTTTATAAGACTCATATCTCCTACAAAATCACCTTCAGCTAATATATATATAATCTGTTCTTTACCATCTTTAGTATACCTAAAAGCTTTTACTTTTCCTTTATTTATTAAAAATAATTTATCTGATATATCTCCTTCAAAAAAGAGCATTTCACCTTTTTTAAAAGTCTTTATATTTATTTTATCTGTTATTTCAGATAATTGTTCTTCCGGAAGTACTGAAAATATAGATACTTTTCTTGCACAATATCTACCCTGGCATAGATTACAAACTTGTTTGCATTGCTTCATGTTCTCTCCCACCTACCTTATTCAATCCGCTTGAATCTATTATACCATATAAACTAAATTTGAAAAAAATAAATAGAATGTTAACATCCTATTTATGTCCTTCCTCCGGTACTATACATATAAATTTAAATCTATCTTCTCCAATATTTTTAAATTGATGTATTTTATCTGCAGGTACATAGGCAAAAGAACCTGCTTTAACTTCATTATCTTCACCATCAATATGTAATATACCTTTGCCCTCTAATATATAATTAATGTGGGGCCATGGATGACTGTGTTTTGGAGTATATCCTTCTTTCCCAACTTCCATAACTCTCATCACATGTCCATCCCATCCTTCTTTAGGTGAAATCAATGCTTTCATGATAGCATTTTTAACCTCAGAGTTATTAAATTTTATGGTTTTAACATTCTTTTCATGTGATACTATCATCATAAAGACCTCCTATATATTAAATATATATACATTATATACTAATATTCACTCTAATTCATACAATATTAATACCCATTAGATATAATATTAAATAATTTATTTATAATATTTTTTATTAGAGTTTACATGTTCACTTACTCCCCTTATTATTGCTTATCTTCTAAACTCTTGAAGCAATTTTCACATCTTCCTATCCACTTCACTTCATATTCTTTTCGATTTATGAGTCTGCTAGATAAATCCTTAATACTTGTGATGTTTTCATCCCTGCACCAATCAACAAATACTCTAGAAGTTTCAGAATCTATATCTTTATCCATGTAAATATATACATTTTTATATCCATTGATGAATGCTTGTACTAATCTAGTATGACCATCAGTAGAAACATACCTTCCATCAATTTCTACTACAGGGATGATTACTTTCTCATAGGAATCTAACCAACTAGACACTTTTCTTATCTTATCTTTACTAATATATAGTTGAGAAGGTTGTATATCTTCAATAGATACCACTTCTAGATCACTGGCATTATGATTATTAAATTCTCCTTTTTCATATCTAATAGTTTTAAGAAATGGATTCCAATATAATATTTCATTAATAAACTTTATAGTAATTTCATGTTCATTTATTTCTTCTATAGCTATATCAATACCTAAATTAGCTTCTTCTTGATTAATTATATCTAATTCCCCTGTAGCTATGATATTATTATTTTTTTCATCAGCAGCTATAAAAAAATTATTACTCTGTATCACTCTTCTATCTTTACAATATTTATCATGTTCTTTTAAAGCCCTTCTAACTTTAATATTATTAATATCTATCATTCCTATTACCTCTTTAATCTAATTCTAACCCCATTTGTATAGAACTATAGTATTTTTCATTCACATAGAAATCCCTAGTAATTATACCTTCTTTTTTAAAACCTAGTTTTTTATACAATTCTATAGCTATTTTATTATCTTCTCTAACCCTTAAATTTATTTTCTTAATTATCTTACCTTCATCTGCCCAATCTATCATATATTTTACTAGTTCCTTCCCTATACCTAATCCCCAATATTTCTTTAAAACACTTACACCAAATTCTCCTGTATGCATAATTCTTGGTCTATGTCCTCCTCCAAAATTTAAGCTACCTACGATTTCATCATCTATTAATGCTACTATATATAGCATATTACCTGAATCAAAATGATTTTGTAGAATATCTTCTTCCTTTTCTACTGTTATATTAAATTCACCTTTACCAAAAGTCAAAAAGTCTGACTCTTTAGCTATTTGATTTACATAGTCTATTAAATCTCTTGCATATTCTTTAATAGCTGTTCTAATAATTAATTTTTTTCCATTATTAAGTTTTATATCTTTCATATTTTCCCCCTTACTTACAATCTCACCTATAAATTTACGGTATCACTCTATTAATTTTACTTCTAAAAACGTTATATGCCTTAAATAACTTCTTCTCTTAAAATTGAATAATACTTACAATCCACTATTTGATCTGATGAATTCTTTAGTATCTTTCTAAGGGTTCCTTCATAAGTTAAACCACACTTTTCCATAACCCTTCCAGAAGCATTATTTCCCACTTGATATCGTGCGGTTATCCGTGTAAACCCTACCTCATTGAAGGCATATTCAATAATAGCTAAAAATGCTTCAGTGGTGATTCCTTTATTCCAATAATCTCTACTAATGCAATAGCCAATCTCACTATTTTCGTTTCGATTATCTACATCTAAAAGACCAATTGTTCCAATAACAGAATTATCTTCTTTTACTTCTATCGCCCAATGATAGTTTTCTATACTTTTATTTTCTTCAATCCATAGGTTAATAATATTCTTACTTTCATCAATGGACTTATGAGGTGGCCAAGTAACATATCTTGTAACCTCTTTATCTGTTGCCCAGTTGTTATACATATCTATTGCATCCTCTTCCTTAAATGGTCTTAATATCAATCTCTCTGTTTCTAGTACCTTAGTTCCCTTATGATTTAACATTTATAATCCCCTCCAGTAAAACTAAAATATTGACTCTGCATCCTTTGGCAACTCTTTTATATGCTTTAAAAAATTAAAAGCTCTTTCTAACTCTTCCTCTGGAAATTCAAATTCACAATTCTCTCCTACATATTTAGCTGTTTCTTCAAACAAATCATGGAATATAAACAAAGATCTCCATATGTTATCATAGTCATAATCTGTATAAGTCTCTTTAAACTGTTCCCATATATTTGGCTCTAATAATTTCTCTAATTTTTTACCACCTTTACCAATACTATATTTATAATCAGTTTTTATACCTATTGACCATTCAAGCATTTTAATTAATGGTTTTCTAAGCACAACTTCTATTAATTCCTTTAGCAACGGTAATTCTTTTCTCCAGATTGTCTTTGGTATATGAGATCCTAAGCCCCATATGAAACTATTACAGCAATCATCATACAGCTTAGGACTAGGTTTTTCTATAATATAACTTTCTTCACTAGGTTCTGGTATATGCGGTATAAAATTATCTTTATCTAGTATTACTTTAGTTAAGCTATCTTCTATCAAATCATGAATTTTATTTATATAAAGTATTTGCATATCTATTCTATTACCATCCATAAACTGCATCAAATAAGTATAACGTCCATCTCCTATTGGTACTGGTAATATTTTATCCTCTGGTTTTTGCATAATCATTATCTGGCCAAAGTAAGATACAATATAATCTTCATCTTTAAACGGTTCTACATCAGTAACCAAATATACAATATCAAAATCTTGAAATATATCCTTTTCTATATTTGGATTTACTCTAGAACCGCTCATCAGAACTCCTCTAATTCTATCATCCTGCTTGGCAAAACTAATAATTAAATCCATCATTTCTTTTTCTGTCCGCATTTACTCATCCTCTCGTACTTATATCTTTACTTATTAGAATATTCTATATACTTCCCTCATATCCTCTTTTATAAAAATGAAACTTAAGGATATAAATTCCCTAAGCCTTATTTGGTCTTGGTCCAAAATATTGATAATAATCCACTTTTATTCTCCCATTATATAATTTTCTTCTTTTTGATGCTTTTTTACCATAGAGTCTTTCAAAATTTTCATCAGAAGTAATAATATATTTTGACCAGGTTCTTAGATTCTTAAACTCTCTTCCCATCTGTTTATATAGATCTTCTACTTCTCTTTTTTCTCCTATTCTCTCCCCATATGGGGGATTTGTTATTATAACTCCATATCTATTTTTTATATTTATTATTGAGAATTTCCTCACTTTAAAATCTATACAATCATCTACCCCTGCTTTAAAAGCATTCTCCTTAGCCACGTCTATTGCTTTTTTATCCTTATCCGAAGCATATATCATTAATTCTCTATCATGTTTTATTGCTTTAAAGGCTTCTACCTTAGCTTGTTTCCATGCCTCTTTGGGAATTCTATCCCATTCTTCCGAGGCAAATTTTCTATTTAATCCTGGAGCTATATTTTTACCTATCATTGCTGCTTCTATAGCTATTGTACCTGAACCACAAAAGGGGTCAAGTAATACTCTATCATGACTCCAAAAGCTTAACTGTACTAAAGCAGCAGCTAAAGTTTCCTTTAATGGAGCTTCCACAGCTTCTTCTCTATATCCTCTTTTATGTAATCCAGTACCACTGGTGTCTATGGTAAGTGTTGCGATATCCTTTAATAATGCCACTTGAATTGTATACTTTGCTCCTGTTTCTTTAAACCATTCTGTTTTATATTTAGATTTCATTTTATCCACTACTGCTTTTTTTACTATAGATTGGCAGTCTGGAACACTATATAATGTTGATTTTATTGATTTTCCTGTTACGGTAAATTCTCCATCTTCACTTATCCATTCTTCCCAGGGAAGGGCTTTTGTCTTTTCATATAATTCTTCAAAGGATAGTACCTTGAATTCTCCCAATAGTAATAATACTCTATCTGCTGTTCTTAGCCATAAATTTGCCTTAGGAATATCCTCTACATTTGCAGAAAATATAACCTTTCCATTCTCTACTTCTATATCAGTAAATCCTAAACTTTCTACTTCTCTTTTTACTACTGCTTCTAAACCAAATGTAGCAGTAGCTATCAACTTTATTTTAGACATCGTATCTCTCCTATTTTAAAATATGTATTCATTCTATCAGAAATGAATTTTATTATCCATTATAATGATTCCTTAAAAACATACTATTTAACACGAATGTCTAAAAAAATTATAGAAAACTAATTTTTTTGTGTTAAAAATGGTTTAAAGGGTATATAGATTTATGAAAGAGAATTTTAATATTAAAGGAGGAATTTTTTACAATGAAGAGTTTAGGTAATTTTTTACAAACAGGAGATTGGAAAGGCGAAAAACACGTTCCAGTTATACATATTAATGATACAGTTAAAGCTGGAGAATTAACAGAACTTAAAGTATCTATTGGAGATGAAATAGCTCATCCTAATACTTTAGAACATCATATTAAATGGTTTAAAGTATTCTTTAAGCCAGAGGGAGGAAAATTCCCTATAGAAATATATACAGCTTCTTTTGATGCTCATGGTGAATCTAATGTATTTGATGAACCTCAAATTGCAACTTATTTTAAAACTGATAAGCCTGGTACAATCCATGTAATTAGCTATTGTAATATCCATGGATTATGGGAAAATAGCAAAGATATTAATGTAAAATAATATTAGGAACCCTCTCTTGGGTTCTTTTTCATTTACCTTTTTACTATTTGCAATGCAAACAGATCCTCTACTTTATCACTCATGTATGTATGGGCATCATTTACCCCTTGATTATATATATCAGGACCTAATTTATCTATAAAGAAATTTAATATCAATTCTGCCGCCAAGTCTCCTAAATCTTCATCTCGTTCCTTTACAAAATAATCCTTTACTTCATTTATCATTTGTTCTTTTACATTTTTATCAATTTGAATTTTATTCTCCATATTATCTTCTCCCCTTATATTAATATCTTGATTATATCATATAAATATAAAATTATTTTATTTTGCTGAAGATAGAAAATTCCCTATTCAATTAACTAGTTTTAAATTCACTGTCCATGGAAAATTTGATACTTTTATTGAACCAATAGGCGTTACTAATGCAATATTAGATAAGCCTGGTATTATATATGCTTTAAGTTATTGTAATATCCATGATCTATGGGAAAATAGTATAGAAATAAAAATACACTAAAAAACCCTTGACAATTTCAATATGTTTGTATATCATGTAGTAAAATTCAATATATAAAGCATAAACATTGAAAGAGATAGTAGCTTTTTTTAAGGACAATAGAGACAGATTGGTTGGTGAAAAATCTGCCTTAAATATAAGCGAATTACGACTCTAGAGTTTCAGTAGGAAACTACTGCGATTAGTCATATGATACATGACTTAATGAGGCATTTTATTAAATGTGAATTAAGGTGGTAACACGGGTTTTCTCGTCCTTTTGGACTAGAAAACCCTTTTTATTTTTATATGAAAATATTTAAAGGAGGTATGAAAAATGAAAAATGCATATGATACTCTTGTTGAAAGAGGATTTATTGAACAAACTACTCATGAAGAAGAAATTAGAGAACTTTTAGAAAAGGAATCTGTAACATTTTATACTGGTTTTGACCCTACTGCAGATAGCCTACATCTAGGACACTTTGTTCAAATAATGGTTATGATGCATATGCAGCAAGCAGGTCATAAACCAGTAGCTCTTATTGGTGGTGGTACTGCTATGGTTGGTGATCCATCCGGTAAGACTGAAATGAGAAAAATGCTTACAGAAGAAGATATAGATAAGAACGCTGAATCTCTTAAGAATCAAATTTCGAAATATTTAGATTTAGACGGTGAAAAAGGTTATGCAATTAATAATAAGGAATGGCTCAAAGGTTTAAACTATATTGATTTTATCAGAGATATAGGTAAACATTTCTCAGTAAATAGAATGCTTACAGCAGAATGTTTCAAATCCAGAATGGAAAAAGGACTATCATTCCTTGAATTTAATTATATGCTTATGCAATCCTATGATTTCTTAGAACTCCATAAAAGATATAATTGTAAATTGGAACTTGGAGGAAACGATCAATGGTCTAATATACTTAGTGGTGCGGATTTAGTAAGAAGAGTTGAATCTGAATCAGCATACGGACTAACATTCAAATTATTAACTACTAGTGAAGGTAAAAAAATGGGAAAAACTGAATCTGGAGCTATTTGGGTTGATCCTAATAAAACACCTCCATTTGAAATGTACCAATACTTAAGAAATATAGATGATACTAATGTAGAAAATACTTTAGCATTACTAACTTTCTTACCTATGGATGAAGTTAAACGATTAGGTTCATTAGAAGGAGCAGAAATAAATAAAGCAAAGGAAATATTGGCATTTGAATTTACTAAAATTGTTCATGGAGAAGAAGAAGCTATAAAAGCTCAAAAAGCTGCTAAAGCATTATTCTCTGATGGAGCAGATATGTCTAATATACCATCTACAGATATGGATAAAAGTATATTTGAAAAAGGTATTGGTCTTTTAGATCTTATGACTGATTTAGGTCTTACCTCATCAAATGGTGAAGCTAGACGTCTAGTAAAACAAGGTGGCGTGTCAGTTAATGACGAAAAGATAACTGACTTCAAAAAAGAAATTACTTCAGATGACTTTGAAGATGGAAAACTTATGATAAGAAAAGGAAAGAAAAAATATCATCAAGTAAAAATTTAAATATTAAAGGTAGCCAAATGGCTACCTTTAATTTATATCATTCCAGTTTATATATTTATTTAGTGTTTCTACAAATTTTTCTAAATACTTACCATCTTCTTCATTAAATCTGTTTAATACAGGACTATCTATATCCAATACACCTATGAGCTTATCATCTTTAACAATAGGTATTACTATCTCTGATTTAGAAACTACATCACAAGCAATATGGCCCTCAAACTCATCTACATTTCCTATTATTTGTATTTCTCTTTTTTTGGCGGCTGTTCCGCACACACCATTACCTATTTGAATATGAGTACATGCTGGTTTCCCCTGAAAAGGTCCCAATATGAGTTCACCATTTTTATACAAATAAAATCCAGCCCAATTTATATTATCTAATAACAACCAGATCAATCCAGAAGCATTAGATAAATTAGCCAGCCAATCTTCTTCATCACATATTAAACCAGTTAATTTTAAGTTTAAATATCCATAAAATTTCTTTTTATCTTTAGTATCTATCTTTTTTATTTTTTCCATATTAAATTCCTCCTAACATTAGTTATCCACATTATACAACTTTTTTATATTTAATTTCAAATATATATTGACTTTTCTTTGAAAAATGATTAGAATTCTAATAGTAAGAATTCTAACTAATAGTGACTCTAAATAAAAGGGGTGATCTTTTGAAAGAAACAGATATAGATGATATTAATAAAAATATGTTAGAATTTAATAATCTATTCCATAGTAAAATAAGTAAAGTATTTAGGGGAAATATGGATAACAAATATAGATGTAACAAAAATCAAAATAAAGCTATTATGACTATTGGTAAATATGACAATATCTCTCCTTCTACATTAGGTAAATACCTAGATATGAGAAAAGGAAGTTTAACTACATTAATAGATTCTTTAGTGGAAAAAAATTTAATTTTAAAAGAAATGGATAATAATGATAGAAGAAGATATTTATTATCTTTAACTGATGAAGGAAAAAAATATTTTGAAAACCAACGAGAGATATTCAAAAATTCTATTCATACTATTTTTGGAAAACTAAATGAAGATGAAATAAAAATCTTTTCAGAAAACATGAATAAAATTGTTGAAATAATGAAGAAAGTATGAGGTGAAATATATGAATGAACAAAAAAGATTAGGTAATGAACCAGTCGGTAAATTGCTACTTAAGTTTTCCATACCAGCTATAATAGGTATGATGGTAAATGCACTATATAATACAATCGATAGAATATATATAGGTAAAAGCATGGGAGAATTGGGTCTAGCAGGAATAACTATAGGTTTTCCTATAATGATTATTATAATGGCATTTAGTATGCTTATAGGTCTTGGAGCTACTTCTTTAATATCTATAAAATTAGGAGAACATAAAAAAGATGAAGCGGAAAAAATATTAGGTAATGCTACTGTTTTGCTTTTTCTTATATCTTTAATAATTTCAATTTTAGGATTAGTCTTCCTTAATCCACTATTAAAATTATTTGGTGCAAGTGAAACAGTATTACCTTATTCTCAAGCATATCTAAGAATAATATTATCAGGAGCTATATTTCAAACGATAGGTTTTGGTATGAATAATTTTATTAGAGCGGAAGGAAATCCTAGAACGGCAATGTTAACCATGCTTATAGGTGCTGTATTAAACATTATTCTTGATCCAATATTTATATTTGTATTTGATTTAGGCATTAGAGGAGCCGCTTTTGCTACTATATTATCTCAAGCAATAGCTGCTATATGGGTTCTTTCCTACTTCTTTGGAGGAAAAAGCTCTTTAAATATTTATATATCTAACTTTAAGTTAAAACTTCCTATAGTAGGTAAAATTCTTGCAATAGGATCAGCTCCATTTCTAATGCAAGTAGCCTCTAGTGGTATAAATGCTTTGCTTAATAATAGCTTACAAACTTATGGTGGAGATACTGCTATCGCAGCATTTGGTATTATAAATAGTGTGACTATGTTTATATTAATGCCTATATTTGGTATAAATCAAGGAGCCCAGCCTATTATTGGTTACAATTATGGAGCTAAACAATATGACAGGGTAAAATCTACTCTTAAATTAGCAATACTTGGTGCAACCTTTATCACTATTACAGGTTATATTGCTACAAGAGTATTCCCTGAGACTATAATTAGTTTCTTTGGTGGTGAAGATAAAAATCTTGTTAACATAGCTAAAAATGGACTAAATGTATTTCTATTTATGTTACCTATCATAGGAATGCAAATTGTTTCATCTAACTATTTCCAAGCAGTAGGTAAACCAAAACATGCTATGTTTTTAAGTTTATCAAGACAAGTTTTATTCTTAATTCCTTCTATACTAATATTGCCAAGATTCTTTGAACTTAAAGGTGTTTGGATGGCAGCTCCAGTATCTGACGTCCTTGCATCTATAATAACAGGAATATGGATAACCTTAGAAATGAAAAAATTAAATAATGATTATAATATTGAACAAAATAATTTTGACCCATTAATTGAAGATGAGTAAGTCCAATTGGACTTACTCATTTATTATATCTATAAAATTTTTTGTCATTCTTGCTGTCATTCCCCATATAATATAATCTTTATATTTATAAAAAAACACGGGATAAATTCCTGTTCTCCAGTCATATGCCTTACCATTATTTATTAAATGATAAGGAAAATCTTCTCCTACCTTAGGATCTATTATCATATCATATTGCTTAGGTTTATTTTCTAAAAAGAAATCTAATGGTACTGTAAATATCTCATGAACTTCATCTCCATTAAAATCTATATCTTCAAACTCAATTCCTTTAATTATACCTAAAAAAGGATATATACCTATATTAAAAGGCATTAGGATATAGTCTGTCTGACTTATCACTTCAATATTTTCCTTATCTATATTTAATTCTTCCATGGTTTCCCTTATTGCTGCATCTAAGAAAAATTCTCCCTTCTCAACTTTACCTCCAGGAAAAGATATTTCTCCAGGTTGAGTTCTTAGATTATAAGCTCTTATTTCATATAAAATCTGTAATTCTCCATTCCTATATATAAGAGGGATAAGTATAGCAAAGTCTGCATTAATTCCCATTGGTTTTGCATCCCTATTTTTTACTAAATTAATTATATCATTTAATCTCTTCATATTATCACCCTAATATATTTTATCATATACTTTAAATGTATAACTAATACTTTATAATAAATTTAAGTAAAACTTAACCCCTCGGTTATAACCAAGGGGTTAGTCTATGTTATAATAAATCTTCTCCTTCATCCCAATCTACTGGGCATAATCCACCAGTTTTAAGGGCTTTAAGCACACGAAGAGTTTCATCTATACTACGTCCAACATTTAAATCATGTACTGCTGCATATTTCACGATCCCTTCAGGATCTATTATAAATAGTCCTCTTAAAGCAACTCCATCTTCTTCTACTAATATTCCATAATTTCTTGATATATTCATAGTTTTATCTGCAGCTAATGGAAAATTGAGCTTTCCTAAGTCTCCATTAATCCATGCTTTGTGAGAATGTTCACTATCTGTACTTACTCCTAATACTTCTGCATCTTCCTTTACAAAGTCTTCATATCTTTTACTATATCCTGTTATTTCTGTTGGACATACAAATGTAAAATCTGCTGGATAAAAGAACATCACTAACCATTTACCTTTATAATCATTAAGAGATACTTCTCCAAAATTTTCACCATTTCCGTCTATTGTTGACATTTTAAAGTCAGGTGCAGATTTTCCTACCAATCTTTCCATTCAAAATTCCTCCTTATAATCAAATTTCTTTAACACTATATTCATTCCCAATAAAAAAACTTTTAAACAAATAAATAATAATTATTTTCATTTATTTATCACTATCTTCTATCAATTTTACTATTTTCTTATAATCAACTTCTAGCAATTCTTCAACAGTACACTCTAAACCCGCACAAACTTTCAATATAGTTTCTAAACTAAGAGATTCTAGTTTTCTATCATTATTCAATTTTGTAATCGTAGGATTAGATACTTTACAAATATCCCCCACATCAGAAACATTTTTTATTCCTCTTTTTGCCATTATTAATCTTAAATTAGATTTGATCATAAAAACTCTCCTAAAAATATTCTTAATTACTATTATACATAATTTTTAAATCAAAGTATAGTTTTAATATTATTAATTATAACTTGTTTTTACCAAACTATACCTTGATTTTTTCAAGTTATAATTATATAATGATATTAAAGTTAAATAAATGACGGACAAGGGGGATAATTAATTATGTATAAACAAAATATATTTTTAAACATGAATGATAAAAGAAATAGTCTAAATGCATTAATAAATAATAATTCCAATAACCTTACTAGTTTAGATATAATAAATGCCAGTAAAGAATTAGACAAGCTTATAATTGTATGTCAAATAAAAATGAATAAAAAACTAAATAAAGTACATTAGTTCATATAAAAAAGGCGGACTAGAAACATGTCCGCTTCGCTAGGGAAACCTAGTTTCCCTTCGACGGTGCATAAAACGTGCACCTGAGCAC
>NZ_WSFU01000006.1 GCF_016820635.1 Anaeromonas gelatinilytica
CCGCTTCGCTAGGGAAACCTAGTTTCCCTTCGACGGTGCATAAAACGTGCACCTGAGCACCCTCCTAATACGGCAGGGGATTCCATCCCCTACAACCCTTATTTTTTATTGTCTTCCAATATTTTTTGTAACTATTAACCCTTGTATTTATCAATAGTCTAAGCCTTTTGTTAAATTAACTTTCATAGACAATAAAAAAATACAAAATAAAAGGTTGTATCGGTTAACCGACACAACCTTTTATTTTTCAAATTTATGTTGTTTACAAAATATGCTTAATCTATATTTCTTATATCTTCTTCTGCTATTAATATGCTTTTATAAATTTCCTTATCTTTCTTTTGTATATTTTTAAGATATTTTTCTATATCTTCATTGAATTCTATCTCATGATTAAATAATATTTTTTCCATAGCTTTTCTAGACTTATTTATAATATGATTTTCATCCTTATCTATTCCTTGGTCTCTATAATAGGATAAAATCATCCTCATAGCTACTATTACTTTATCTTTATTAAAGTTTTTATTTCCAATATTAGGTAGGATATTCCACTCTTCATCTAAAATATATCTTTTATTTTCTAATGCTTCTTGCAATGCTCTTCTTATAAATCCAATTAAACATCCAATTTCACTACAGCCACCACAGTGATTCTCCCCTAAACATATATCATCTATTGCTTTTTTTACCTTATTTGTTTGATTATATAGAGTAATAGCTAGTTCTTTAAGAGAAGAAATAGTTGATTTAGATACTACAATTAACCTTCTCAAAAGTATAACTATCATAATGAAAAGCCCTATAAAAAATATTGTAATATTTATAGATGTTAAATATGACTGTGGTATGGTTTGAAAGAGTTTCAATACACCAAAAAATATAAATACAAATGAAGATGATATTTTAATCCATATCTCAGGAATTTTCTCACCTAATTTCTTACCAATAAAAATACCAAATCCACTGGTCACTATCATTCCACTAACTGTTCCTAATAAAATAAATAAAGGATATATCGCATCTGTTGCTAAAGTCATTGCGGTAAGTTGAGTTTTATCCCCTAATTCACCAACAAAAAATGCTAGTGAAACAGTTAATATAGGTCCCATACCTTTTCCTATACTATCCTCTTCATCTTCATCTTTGATATCCCAAAGTCCCCATATACCAAAAAAAATAAATAATATTCCAGCTATTATTTGAACATTATTTATCGGAATCATACCTCCTAAATATGAACCTAAAACAATAGCTATTCCATGATTTAAAAAAGAACCAATAAATACTCCTAATAATACTTTTTTCACCTTATATTGTGTTGCAAAAGTCATAGCTAATATTTGAGTTTTATCTCCCATTTCAGCCATAAAGATAAATAAGAAAGCTTTAATATATTCTCCCAACATAAATTCCCTCTTCCCTATTAATTTACTTCATTATATTAATTATAACAAATTCAAGACCAGGCCATATTTTTTTCGACCTGGTCTTTATATTATTCTACTTTTTCTAGCCTTATTCCTGTATCATGATCATTAAGATTATGAATTTCTAGCTCTTCTTCATCTACAGAATTAATTTCTACTGCTAATGTTTCAGTCTTTATATACTCATTAAACTCTGAAACTGCCTTTTCTATATCTTCATCTCCATTAAAGTAAATTCTAATATTATCCATCATCTCATAGTCATTATTCTTTCTCATTTGTTGTACCTTAGATATAAATTCTCTTGCATATCCTTCATTTATTAAATCTTCCGTTAAAGTTGTATCTAATATTACAAATAGATTATTTTCCATAGATACATTAAATCCTTCTTTAGCTTCTATTCTAATATCAACAAAATCCTTTGTTACTTCAAAGTCTTCTCCATCTAGATCTATAACTATAGTTTCACCACTCTCTAATTTATTTACAGCTTCAGAAGCATCTAATTCATTTAATGCCTTTGTAAATAACTTAATATTCTTTCCAAGCTTAGGTCCTGCTACTGGGAAATTTGGTTTTAGATTAAATTTCATATATTCTTTTATATTTTTAGCAAATACAACCTCTTTCACATTTAATTCTTCCTTAATTAATGGAATTAAATCAGATATTAATTCCTCATATTTACCATCTATAATTACCTTATCTATTGGCTGACGCACTTTAATTCTAACAGATTCTCTAGATGCTCTACCCAGTTTAACTAAATCTCTAACTAAGTCCATTTTCTTTTCTACGTTATTATCTATTAAATCATCATTTGCTTTAGGATAATAACTTATATGCACGGATTCTTCATTAGTCAAATTTCTATACATTTCCTCAGAAATATAAGGAGCAAAAGGTGCTACTAACTGTGCTATTCCTACTAATATTTCATAAGTAGTATTATATACAGCCTTTTTATCATCAGTTAATTCAGTAGCCCAAAATCTTCTTCTTGAACGTCTAATATACCAATTACTTAAATCTTCATTTACAAATTCCTGTATATCTCTTACTACCTTAGTTAAATCATATTTATCCATGTTTTCCTTTATTGATTTAACAAGATTATTATATTTTGAAAGTATCCATCTATCTAACTCTGGTCTATATTTATATTCTATATTAAATTTAGTAGGATCAATATCATCTGTATTCGCATATAAAGTAAAGAAATTATACACATTCTTAACAGTAGAGAAAAACTTACTTTGTACTTCCTTTAATCCCTCTATATCAAATTTTGTTGGAGTCCAAGCTGGAGATACATATAATAAATACCATCTTAATGCATCTGCTCCATATTTATCAAACATTTCAAAAGGATCTACTGTATTTCCCTTTGATTTTGACATTTTCTTACCATCTTTATCTAGAAGAAGATCATTTACTAATACTTTCTTATAAGGTGATTTACCTGTAACAAATGTAGATATAGCTAATAATGAGTAGAACCATCCTCTAGTTTGATCTATGCCTTCACAGATATAGTCTGCAGGGAATAACTCATCAAAATTTTCTTTGTTTTCAAAAGGATAATGATGTTGAGCAAAAGGCATTGATCCACTATCAAACCATACATCAACTACATCAGGAACTCTATTCATTGTAGAACCACATTTTTCACATTTAATATGAACATCATCTACATATGGTCTATGCAATTCTATTGATTCATCAATATCCTCTATTGCCTTTTCTGATAATTCCTTTCTAGAACCAATGCTTTCAATATGATTACATTCATCACATCTCCAAAGATTTAATGGAGTTCCCCAGTATCTACTTCTAGAAATTGCCCAATCATTTAAGTTTTCTAACCAGTTTCCAAATCTTTTTTCTCCAACATAATCAGGGTACCATTCTACATTATTATTATTTTCAATAAGTTTATCTTTTAATTTTGTAATCTCTATATACCAACTTGGTTTAGCATAATATAATAATGGTGTTTTACATCTCCAACAATGAGGATAATTATGAGCAATCTTTTGTTTTTTAAATAATTTGTCTTCTCCATGAGTCCATTTTATAATTTCTATATCAGCATCCATTACAAACATGCCTTCCCATGGTGTTGTTGTATATTTCCCCTCTTCATCAACGGGTTGAACTACAGGTAAATCATATCTTCTACCTGTATTATAATCATCTTCACCAAATGCCGGAGCTGTATGAACTATACCAGTACCATCAGAAGTAGTAACATAATCTGCTACTGTAATAAAGAATGCTTTTTTGTCTACCTCTATAAAAGGCATGAATTGTTCATATTCCATATATTCCATATCTTTTCCTGTAAGTTTCTCTATTACTTCATATTCTCTATCTCCAAATACTTGATCCGCTAACTCTTCAGCAACATATAAGACTTCTCCTTCAGATTTTACTTTTATATAAGTAACATCTGAATTTACAGTTAATGCTACATTAGCTGCCAATGTCCATGGTGTAGTCGTCCATACCAAGAAGTATTCATCCATATCTTTTCTTTTAAATTTAACTATAACAGTATTTGTCTTTATTTCTTCATATCCTTGAGCAACTTCATGGGATGCTAATCCTGTACCACACCTCGTACAATATGGTAATATCTTATGTCCTTCATAGATTAATCCCTCTTTATTAAATTTATCTAATATCCACCATACAGATTCAATATAATTATTATCTAATGTAATATATGGGTTTTCTAAATCTATAGCATATGCCATTCTTTTAGTCATATCTCTCCATAAACCTTCATATTGGAATACAGACTCCCTACATTTTTCATTAAATTTATCCATTCCATACTTTTCTATATCTTGTTTATTTTCTAATTTAAGTTGCTTTTCAACTTCTATCTCTACAGGAAGACCATGAGTATCCCACCCAGCTTTTCTTTTTACTTGATAACCTTCCATTGTCTTAAATCTACATACAGAATCCTTTAATGTTCTGGATAATACATGATGTATTCCTGGTCTACCATTTGCTGTTGGTGGACCTTCAAAAAATACGAAAGGCTCTTTATCTACTCTAGTTTCTACACTTTTTTTCAATATATCTATATCTTCCCAAAAATCAGCAATTCTTTTTTCTGTTTCTTTTACAGGTTGATTAGATAACTCTTTGAATTTACTCATCTTCTCATCCTTTCCTCTCATTAATTTATTTTATGTTTTGTGAATTTTATAAAAATAAAGTCCCTAAGCCTTAGCTTAGGGACGATCTAACCGCGTTACCACCCAAATTATAGTATAATATACTATCTCTCCATTAATATAACGTATTTTTACGGTAATACCCTACTCATAATTTCAGGTATACTGCTCAAAGGTGATTTTCATATAGGCATTCATTAATAATCTTTCAGCCTAAGGATTATCTCTCTTGTGAACTATCCCTATATTACTATCCTTATCTTAGCATTTAATTATACAGTTTGGTTTATAATATATCAAAATATACTAATTTGTCAAGAAAATAATATATTAATCAATCTAAGATTTCTACAGAAGAATTTACTTTATATATCATATCCTTCCTTTCAATAATTATTGAAATTTTATCAGATATATCCTTATCTTCCTTTATACAATTATAAAGATCCCTATTTGGATTTATAGCAACAGGATTTCCTACCATTTTCATCATTGATAAATCTCCAGTTGTATCTCCATAAGCATAACTATTATCTAAATCAATATTAAATTTCTCTACAAATTCATCTAATGCTCTTTGCTTATTAAAGGAATCCCACATTTTAATTATCTCACCAGTAAAATTATTATTTTCATCTACTACATATTTACTTCCTCTAAATTGAGTAACTCCATATTTTTCAGCCATCTTTCCTACTAAAAATTCAGGACTCCCAGAAATAAAAAATACTTTATGTCCTTGATCTTGATGCCATTTTATTCTATCACGAGCATATTTATATACCTTATCTCCATTTATATTTATTACCTGATGAGCAATAAATTCTATATGAGACTTATTTACACCTTTTAATTCTCTAACATATATATCTGCCAGCTCTTCCAAATAATCTTCAAAGTCTCTATACCGTTTCTCCCATTCTTCAAAAGTCTGTTTAACATGTTTATGCCAGATTAATTCATCTATTACTTCATATCTTATAAGCTTTTTAAAATGCTCAATCATAAGGGAATTTCTATAAAGAGTTCCATCAATATCAAAAAATGCTCCAATCACCGTATCTCTCCTCTAATTTTATTATTTTATATTTATTAATACTAATGCTATTATAGTCATTAAAACTTCTATTATCCCTTTTCTTTTTAATCCCACCTTTTTAGATAATTATACCATATATCATTTAACCTTTATTCCCTATAATAAAGAATTTTTATTTAATTTTTACTATAATAGAGATATTATGATAATATATTATTTGAGGAGGTATTTTTTATGTTTGGTATATTAGGCGGGCTTTTATTTGCTTGGTTACTTTCAATTATAGGATTTAAAGGTATCATTATTAATGGTATAAATGAATTATTCGGATTAAGTATATCTATGGCTGGCTATTATGTTTTGTTTGGTATAATTGGTTTTATAACAAGCATTACAACTAAACGCTAATTTGATAAATTTAGAGGAGCTAATTAGGCTCCTTATTTTAAATATTATTTTTCTTCTAATAATTTAATTTCACCCATTATCAAATCACATATTTGGCTATTTCCAGCGACTATTGATACTTTCCTTTTATTTGGAATATCTATTACTTTTCCACCAGCCTCTTTAATTAATATCCTACCAGCGGCCACATCCCAAGGACTTAACCTTAACTCCCAATATCCATCTAATCTTCCACAGGCTACATTTGCTAAATCATAAGCGGCTGCTCCCATTCTTCTTATTCCTCTTAATTTAGGAAGTATACTATTAAGATAGTTTAAATTATTATCAATATTCGTTACTCTATCATAGGGAAACCCTGTAGCCAATACTGATTGTCTTAAAGTATTTTTTGAACCTACAGTAATCTTTTTATCATTAAGATAAGCACCTTTTCCTTTAATAGCACTAAACATTTCATTAAGTATTGGTTCATATACCACTCCCAATACTATCTCTCCCTTAAATTTTAATGCTATAGAAACTGCAAATATTGGTAATCCTTGAGCATAATTATTTGTTCCATCTAAAGGATCTACAATCCACAAATAATCAGAGTTTTTTTCTATATAATCAGATTCCTCTGATAAAATTCCATGGTCAGAATAATTTTCCTTTATAGCTGATAATATAATCTTCTCTGATAATTCATCCACCTCCGTGACTAGATCTATATCACTAGATTTGGTATTTATCTTCAAATTTTCCTTTTCATAATTCTCCTTTTGTATTTTCCCAGCTTTTATTGCCCAACTCTTAACTTCTTCCATAGCTTTATTTAGATCAATCATATCTTCACTCCTTATCATGTCTTTATTATTTCAATATACCCAGTATTATTAGCTTAAATCTAATAATCTATCTCCATTCTAATTTAGGAAAAATTTTATTAGAAATGAATCAGAAAACCTCTCATGCTTGTCTCGGTGGTAGTTTACAATCCTTAACTAATCCTTTTACTTCTAGCATTTTTTCTTCCTAAATAATGTTATATGTATATATTAACATATAATATTAGATATTTATTCAAAAAAGTCGGATAAAAAGCATATCCTCTTCAATATTGAAAACTAGTTTCTCTTTGACGGTGCACAATACGTGCACCTGAGCACCCTTCCAATACGACAGGGGATTCCAACAACCCTCATTTTTATTGTCTTCCAATATTTTCTGTAACTATTAGCCCTTCTATTTATCAATGATCTAAAACTTTTGTTAAATTAACTTTCACAATAAAAAATAGAGGAGATCAATCTCCTCTAAAATTTCTTAACTACTACATCTTCTCTTATCATATTCCACATGGACTCATCTTCCATACCTAATCTCCATAGGGCTATTCCATTTATCCCCAACTCATTGGCAAGGTCTATCTTGGCTTTTATACTTTGAGTATTTTCGAACCATACCTCATGTTCATTTCCATCCTCATCTGTATATACAAAATACGGTGTTTGAGTTTCCTCATCAAATATTATCTCGGAACCATAATTTTCTGCTAATTCTATAGCCATATCATAAGTTACATAAGAAGATCTACCTGTTGCTAAATTAAAATCAAATCCGAAAACAGATACTGCTGCCATTATTTTTTCTTTAGGCACTCTTGATATAGCATATCTTAAAACTCTATCCATCCAACCGATAGATACTACCGGTCCTGGACCGCTTCCAGGCCATCCATGCTCATTATATAACATGACATTAAATTCATCTACTACATTTCCTATAGCTGCATAATTAAAAGGATCAGAAAAAGGATTAAATGGTTCATCACTAACTCTGGATGGAACTGATGCTGACAAATAATAACCTCTTTCTGAAAGTGCTTCTGCTAACTCAGCATAGAACAAAGATAAATTTTCGCTATCTTCAATATTAACATCTTCTATGTCTATATTTACTCCATCAAACCCATAACCCTCTACTAATTCTATAGTATTTTGTATAAAAGTACCTCTAGACTCCTCTGTAGCTAACATTTGACTAGTTAATTCCTTTGCCCTATCTACTCCTCCTATATATAATAGATTATGAATTAAAGCTAGCATTTTCACATTATTTCTATGTCCTATATCTATTACATCCATTACATATTGATTAGTAAATTCACCAAATTTCTCTATAGTAGTAGGATCATCTTCACTAATTCTAAACATGAACATACCTACTTTTGTAAGTTGATCTATATTATTCACAAAAGAATCATAGGAGCTAGGTAATGCAGGGCCTTCCTCTAATGTATAATATCCTAATATTGCAACTATAGGATTCTCTCCTCCATGAACTCTCCTATCTACTATTGCATTAGAAATCCAACCTTCCCTACCATCATATAATTCAACTTCTGTCCACTGATCAACTATATCTATCACTGGGAGTCTTGCGCCTCTTTCCATCTGCTCAATTACATCAAAGTTAGTTCCTGGTCCTAATCTAACATTAGCTATATCAACATTTACTATTACTTCCGTATAAAAAGGTATTTCTAATCTTTGACCTATATCTAAACTTGTATTCTCTAAATTATTTAATTCAATAATGCTCTCTATAGGTACATTGAATTTTTGAGATATTGAATACAAACTATCTCCTGCTTGAACAATATAATATTCTATAGGTATTTCTAATATCTGTCCTGGTATTATGTCAGGACTTGTTAAGTTATTAGCTGTCATTAATTCTTCTGTCGATATCCCAAATCTTTGAGCTATTACATACAGGCTGTCTCCAGGTCTAACTGTATATCTTATTCTATTCATATAAATAAACCATCCTTTCAAACAAAGTCATATAGTATATATTATTCCTTTGTTTAAAGAATGGTTTATGTTTTTTATTATTTATTCAATTTAATTTTTATTTATTTCATTCTCAAATAAAAGCTTTAAACCTTCATAGGCTTGTTCTTCATCAATACCTTTAATTTTTATTGTAAGTTTATTACCTTTAGAAGCTCCCATGCTTAATATTCCCATTATACTTTTACCATTATATTCTGTACCATCTTTTATTACTACTATGTCAGAGGTATATTTTGAAGCTTCTCTAATAAATAAACTAGCTGGTCTTGCATGCAATCCTGTTTCATTTTGTAATTCTATTTCTAAATTTTTCATTTCATCTCCTCCATAATTTATCTAGTTAGCTCATAAATCGCCCTAGAGTAAATCTTTGCTACTTCAACAAGTCTATCTATTTCAATATATTCATTAGCTTGATGTTCTACTTTTTCTTGTCCTGGAAAGACTGCTCCAAAAGCTACACAATTATCCATAGAACGAGCATATGTAGCTCCTCCAATAACTAAAGGAGTAGAATCTAGACCTGTTTCATCTTCATACACTTTTCTTAGAGTTTTAATTAGCCCATGATCTTTAGCCACATATAAAGAATTTAGAAAATCAAATTCTTCATATTTTAAACCATATTCCTTTACATTATTTTTAATATCATTTACTATATCTTCTTTATCCTTAGTAACAGGAATTCTAATATCTACACCTATTTCTTCTCCTTTTTCATCTACATTTATACTTCCTATGTTAAATGTAATCTTACCAGAAGGTTCGTCTTCACAATTACCAAAGATATTTTTAGCATTATAATCTTCTCCTATTACTTCTGCTATAAATTTAACAGCTTTACTTTCAATACCTATATTATTTAAAGCAATAGCTAATCGTGATATTGCATTTATTCCATTATGAGGTTGTGAAGCATGAGCTCCTTTACCTAATACATATATGAAATCTTCATCTTCTTCATATTCAAATTCCAAAGAATTTAATTCTTCCTTAAACCTATCGCTTTTTTTATATCCAATCTTATCAGGAACTGCATTTAAAGCACCTCCACCTGATAATTCTATATTTGAACCTTCTTTTGATACCAATTTCAATTGCAATAATCCTTTTTCCGCATGAATCATTGGAAATTGAGCATCAGGAGCAAAACCTAAATTAGGAACTTCCTCTTTTTTCATATATTTATCAATCCCACCCCAAAGGTTTTCCTCATCTGTACCAAATATGAACCTAACTCTTTTATTTAATTTTACTCCTGAATCTATTAAGGCTTTAACTGCGTAAATAGCTGCAAACACTGGTCCTTTATCATCTTGTGTTCCTCTCCCATATAATTTACCATCTTTAATTTCTCCACTAAAAGGATCAAATTTCCAATTAGCTCTTTCTCCAACTGGAACTACATCTAAATGTCCTAAAATACCTAGTATTTCTTCTCCTTCACCAATTTCTGCATAACCATAATATCCTTCTTCATCATAATAAGTTTTAAGTCCTAGTTTTTCACATATCTCTAAAGTTTTCTTTAATACTTTATCAATTTCTTCGCCAAAAGGATATCTTTCACTATTTTCGCCCTTAACACTAGGTATATTAACCACCTTAATAATTGAATCTATCATCTCATCCTTTAATTCTTCTACTCTATTTTTATAATCCATACTATACCGTTGCACAAAATCTATAAATATCTATAAAAACTTTATAAAAAACCTATAAATTTTAATTTTGATCATCATCTCTAATAATCTTCCCTGTTCAACCTGCCCTATTTCGATTAGTATTTAATCTACTCTAGTTTGTCTAGCAGTCCAAGGGCTTAAATTCCCATACAACGCATGGTACATATTAGCATTATCTTTTTTGT
>NZ_WSFU01000022.1 GCF_016820635.1 Anaeromonas gelatinilytica
TAACTTATAGAAAGTAATACTATGTAACTTTTATGTTACAAATATATTGTACTAGGAGGTAAGAGCGAGTGAATGTCGTAAGGACTAACAACACCAAAGATAAAGTTCGAGAACTTCAAATAAAACTATACTTAACAGCCAAGGCAAGTAAGACAAGAAGATTTCATGCCTTATATGACAAGATATATCGAATGGATATACTTGAAAAAGCATGGAAGAACGTAAAAGTCAATAAAGGTAGTGCTGGCATAGACGAAGTAACGATAAAGGAAATAGAAGAAATAGGAATAGACAATATACTAAAAGAAATACAAGAAGAACTTAAGATTAAAAGTTATAGATCAAAGCCAGTACTACGAGTAGAAATACCAAAATCAAATGGCAAGATGCGTCCCCTTGGTGTTCCAACTGTGAAAGATAGAATAATACAAGCATCAACAAAGATAGTTATAGAACCTATATTTGAAGCAAATTTTAAAGAATGCTCATATGGATTCAGACCAAAAAGAAATCAACATATGGCATTAGAAACAATAAGAAAAGCTTGTAATAATAAAGGAATATGGGTGCTGGATGCAGACATCAAAGGCTGTTTTGATAACATTAACCACGAGAAATTGATGAAATTAATAGAGAGACGAATCAGTGATAGAAGAATGCTTAAGCTTATTAACAAATGGCTTAAGGCAGGAATAATGAAGGACGGAATAATAGAAGCAAACGAAATAGGAAGTCCACAAGGTGGAGTAATATCTCCACTACTATCAAATATTTATCTAAACTATATGGATACATTATGGGAGAAACATTTTTCTCATTTAGGCAAACTTGTAAGGTTTGCCGACGATTTTGTAATTGTTTGCAAGAACTACAAATCCGTTAAACATGCCCGAAGGGCAATAGAAGAGATCATGAGGAGATTAGAGCTAACGTTCAGTGAAGAAAAGACCAAGACCGTATCCCTTTGGGAGGGTAAAGATGGATTTGACTTTCTAGGATTTCACAACAGAATGATTAAACATAAGAATAATAGAGGTTATGAGTACTATCAACTTGTACAGTGGTTGAGTGACAAGGCTAAGAAAAGAATACAAGAAACAGTAAGAAATTTTCTTAGACGTAGCACCTATAAGTTTAATCTAAAAGATATGATAAAAGGAATAAATCGCAAAATTATTGGATGGCAAAATTACTATGGCATTTCCAGGTATGACAAGCTAATTCAGATTGATAAATACATCATTATGCGATTTATTATGTGGTTCAATGGGAAAAGACAAACCTATAAACGAAGAGGGTATTACGAGATAGCCAAAATGATAAATGGTATGGGCTTAAAACGTCTTGCAATTAGATAAATAGCCGTAATGCTGAAAGAAGAAGAACTAAGGAGAGCCGTATGAGGGAGAACCTCACGTACGGTTTGATGAGGAGATGGAGGAAGAGAGATTTTCTCAAATCCTCCGTTTTACTCTACAAAGAATTATCAATAAAGGTCTTGTACCTCAGCACTATGTTGAGAACAGTTATGAGCCAATCATACTACGGGATATTTTCATGTTGGTTCAAGAAGAAATGGTAAAGAAAAAATGTATTCATATAAACAAAAATGGAAAAAGAAGAAACTATAGCAGCAATCATACTTCTTCACAGCTAGTTTTGAGGATGTATTAAAGACTAAAATCCTTACGGCGATTAACCTTATAATCAGCGAGAAAGACGACTTTTCGTCTCTATGCTAATGAACAATATTATATCTGTAATAAACGACAGTACTGATGAGTGATGAGGAAACAGCAAATATAGATAAGAAACTGGAAGAGTTGCAGCATTCACATCTAAGGATAGCAAATTCAAAGGCAGATTATGATGAAGTGGTTGAGGAAATATATCGATTGAGGGAATTGAAACAGAATGCACTGGCATAGAACGCAGAACGAAAGGAAAAAAGTCAAAGAATCGCTGAGATTGCAGATTTTCTAAATGATCAGTCCTGCGAATCCGACGAGTATAATGAACAGCTGATAAGGTAGCTCATCGAGAAAGTAACGGTCTTTGATGAAAAACTGACTGTTGAGTTTAAATCAGGAGTTGAAATTACTGTAGATTCCTGATTTTAGTTATTAAAGTAAAATCAATCGTAATAAAAGCACTATATTGACATTTAAGGAATCTCATGCTAAAATGAAGGTAATATATTACCTTTGTTCTAGCATAGGAAGTTTTTCTATATGGCTATTTTTTGTTGGAGGGATAAGATGAAAAAAATTATTTTTTTATTATTTTTTGTATTAATATTAGCTGGTTGTGATAGACAAGGTTATCAAGTTAGTAAATTTTTCATATCAACTATCGATAATAGTGAAAATAATTATATGATTTCTATAGAATCTTTAAAGGGAACAATTGAAAGAGAAATTAATGTGACAGACACTGATGAATTATTAATTAAAGCTTCGATCGAGTCGGGAACTGCAGAATTTATACTTAATGACATGGAACAAAATGAAATTTTTGCTTACGATATAAAAGCTGAGGAAGAACTAGAGGAACATTCAAATCATATTTTTGAAAAAGGAGAGTATACATTTAAAATTGCAACTTCCCATGCTAAGAATATAAATATAGAACTTTACTTTGAGAATGAAGGGAATGATGATCGTGATTGAACATAAGGGAAATATATTTGCATCCCTATTTATTATAGCCAATCGATTACAAACATTAGGGGATAAACTTGATGAAAGTTTAACGGTGAAGCAATGGTTGTTGATTGCACTTATTCATAAGTTTGAATCAGATCAATTGTCAGTTAAAGAGATTGCTAGTATTGCCGGTGTATCCCATCAGAATGTAATGCAGATGGCACAAAACTTAGAAAAAAGGAAGTTTGTTAGGATACTAAAAGACAGCACTGATAGACGTGTTAAAAGAATCGTATTAACTTCACAGTGTAAAAAGTATTTTGTAAATAGAAATGAACGAGAAATCTCTTTTCTAAATCAATTATTTTCAAGCTTTACAGATAATAACATATCAGAGCTAAATCGTTTACTTGAACTTTTATATTCTAGCATCGAGCAGATGGAAGAAGCTTATTCATTTGATTAGTAAATAGTTTATTTCTAAGATTACATAGAAAGGAAGGGGGGTATATGGAACGTTATATTCAATATCTTTTAAATCATGCTTGTCCTTCCATCATCTTTCGTACTAAGAGAGAAATTCTTGGTGATTTAGAACAATGTGAGAAACAGGAGCTAGAGAAAAAGATTATGGAGGATCAACTTGTTAAAAAGTATCTGGACTTAATTCAATGTGATGGATGGATTAACAAGGATTTTCATAGTGAAGAAGGAGCAGAAACAGCTTTACGAGTCTTTACTGAGAAGGGTCTTAGTGGAAATCATCCGATTGTAGCAAAGATGCTCAAACAATTTGAGGAAAGAAAGAAGACATTTGATCAAGGATGTATGGAGAATGTCGGAAAGATTTTGGATGCTCTTCATCTTGGTGGTTCACAGCTCATTCGTGCCGTTGTTTTTGCTTATGCAGGTATGGAAGAGAAAGATTTTGTAAAAGAACAAATTGAATTAGCTTTGGAAGTTTTTCAGGAAGCGGCAACAGTGGTTTCTTTTAATCGTATAACTCGAGAATATAAAGGAAAACTGGTATTTCAAGAAGAGGTAAAGTGGCCAAGTATTTATCATTTACGGTTACTAGCATACACTTATTCATGGCGTACCGAAACAAATAACTTACTTATACAAACTGCAATTCAACAAATGATAGATTTGTCCCCTATACCGTCTATCAATGCCTTATATAAATCTCAAGTGATTGCACCAGCTTCTTTTGCAATGCATCATTTTAAAGTAGATTTTGAAGTATTTGAGCCAAAAGACTGGATGATGTGGTTTCACAGAATGGAGCTTTTGTCCAGAATAGGTTTAGTGGAGAGCGTTTCGGAGTTAAAGCGACAATTGGATGTGCTGATAGAAATGTTACACAACAATAATGGTATATTTGCGAAAAGACACTCCCATCGTTATTTTACTAGATGGAGTCCTTATACTGGTATGGCTTTAGAAAAAGACTGGAGGACAAAAGAGCGGTATTTATGTGACCTGTACTTCAGATCGTTACTAATTATACAGTATGCTGAATCCGAAGAATATTCACATAATTATTAGTTTGAGGAGAATAGTGATATGAAAAGAATTGCAGTAATTTATGCATCAAAGTATGGGTTTACTAAAAAATATGCTCAATGGATTGCTCAAGATTTACAGGCAGATATAATGGAAACCAATCAAATCAAAGTAAATCCCAACCTATTAGATAGCTACCAAATAATTATTTTTGGTGGCGGCTTATACGCAGGAGGAATGAATGGTATTTCTCTGATAACCAAAAATTTCTCTAGACTATGCAATAAGGAATTATACCTTTTTACAGTTGGTGCTGCAGATGTAGCAGACGGAAAAAATATTGCCACAATTCGCAAAAACATCTATCAAGCATTTACACCGGAAATGCGACAGAAAATTCAACTTTATCATTTTCGCGGAGGGTTGAATTATCCTAAAATGAGCCTGCTCCATCGCATGATGATGTGTCTATTGGTTAAGAAGCTTCGAAAGAGGAAGAAAGAGGAATTAACTGGTGAAGAAGCTGAAATGCTTAGCACATATGGCCAAAAAATAGATTTTACTGAACGTAGAGCAATTGCTCCTTTAGTTGAGGAAATAAGAAGATCTGAAGTTATTTAAAAATGAATAAATTTAATGTTTTGAGGAGGTGTAAACTATGTTGGTTGTTAAAAATGTATCAAAAATCTACACTAATAACAAAAAAGCCGTAGATAACTTGGATTTAGAAATACAAAAAGGAGAAATCATTGGCTTTATTGGGCCAAACGGGGCGGGCAAAACCACAACCATTAGAATGATTACTGGAATGATTGCACCAACGGAGGGAACAATTGAAATAAACGGTAAAGATATAGCCAGGGAGTCCGTTGAGGCAAAAAAGAACTTTACCTTTGTTCCGGACCATCCTACTATTTTTGATGCCATAAAGGGAATTGATTATTTAAACTTTATCGCCGATATGTATGAGGTAGACCTTAAGCAAAGAAAAGAGCAAATCGAAAAATATACAAGGGCCTTCCATATCTATGATGCCCTGGGTCAGACCATTAATTCCTATTCCCATGGTATGAAACAAAAACTGTTAATATCAGGGGCTCTATTGCCTAATCCCAACCTATTCATTCTTGACGAGCCCATGGTAGGGCTAGATCCCCATTCAGCTAAAATATTAAAGGACATTATGCGGGAACACTGTGAAAGGGGCGGAACGGTGTTTTTCTCATCCCATGTGCTTGAAGTAGTTGAAAATCTTTGCCATCGGGTGGTAATTATACATCGGGGCAGGCCCATTGCTTGTGATACACTGGAAAATATTAAAAAGAGTAGCAGTGCTACCTTAGAAGAAATTTTTCTGGAGATGACGAAGGATGAATAAATTTATATCGTTGACTAAAATACAGGTTTTAGATTTTTTTAGTAAATATACGCAAAAGTTAAATGTAAAAAACAAGTACTTGGGTATATTGGTTATGTTTGTACCGGTTCTTTTGGTTCTACCAGCCGCCCAATTGGTTTTAGAGCTGTATCATACCTTTTTAATGGTGGGTTTTCCAGAGCTGACGATTACTTACATGTACATAGCCAACACCATTTTAATTGTTTTTTCCAGTATCCCCCTTATTATTTCGATATTCTTTTATGCTAAGGATTTAAGACTCATTGCAACCCTGCCCATTAGGGAGGATACCATCGTTTTTTCTAAGCTGGCATCGATTTATATTTATCTTTTGGTTATTTCCTGCTTTTTTTTAGGTAACTCCATTGTATTGTACGGAACCATAGGAGGCCTTAAGGTTGTAAGCTTGCTAGTGGGAATCTTAGCCCTGTTGATTTCTCCCTTAGTACCCATGATCATTGCTACAATTGTTCTGCTGCCCTTTATGTCTGTAATAGGCAGCGGAAAGCGAAGAAATTTAATGGTTGTGGTGGGAAATTTAATTTTGATCGGGGCCATTATTTTCATACAGATGATATCTAGCAATATACAAATGAGGCCTGAGGAGCTTAACAATTTGCTGCTTCAGCAGGATGGCCTGTTAATGGTCATTGGCCGTCGTTTTCCTCCAAGTATTTGGCTAACTAAAATGATAGAGGGATCAATGCTTCATGGGCTGTTGTTTATCGCCTTCAATTTCGTGTTGCTATGGATTTTAAGAGGCCTTGCCAAGACGTTGTATAATCGGGCATTGATGAAATTCAATCAGGAGGGGGCTCCTGCTGTCAGAGGAAAGCTGTATTATAAAAGTAAAAGTAAGGGATTCCAAATGGTAAGAAGGCATATCAATATTATCCTGGGCAATCCTATATTTTTCTTAAATACGGTGCTGACCATATTTGTACCCATATTAATGTTTGTCATTGTACTGTTTACCGGCGAGGTTGGAATGGATATTTCCAAATCTGAGGCCCTGGCCTCCTATCGACTCTTTATTTATACGGCGGTGATCACAACCCCGGCTATTTTAGGAAGTCTGTCGGCCACTGTCATTACAAGGGAGGGAAAGGCATTTTGGGAAACCAAGGTGCTACCCGTCAGCGCCAAAGACAATATTAGGTATCGAATCTATTCTACCTTAGTGATAAAGCTGATGGGATCTTTAATTTTGGGTATATTGGTATTATTCGTTATACCGATGGATTTAACTTCTATTTTAATTGCAATGGCCTTTTGCATTGCAGCAACGCTGTTTTTTTCAAGCATCGACATGATTATTAATATCGAAAGGCCATTTTTAAATTGGACGAATCCTACAGCGGCAGTTAAAAATAATCTGAATATTTTACTATCTCTTTTAATCAGAGCGATTGTAGGTTTCTTGGGCTATGGATTAGTAAAGCTCTTGGGGGGATGGCAGGTCAGCAGCATCATATTAATTTTATGTGGGTTACTGTTTGTATTTTATATCATAACACGTTATGTCATTTATGAAATGTATGTAGAAAAATTCATTGATATAGCCCCGTAATAGTAGGTTGCTATAAAAGCAGAATAAAATCTTTTGTTGTAAAAAATGAGAAAAAGGAGAGATGCTCAATGGGAAAAAGCTTTAACGGTAAAAATAATTTATCTAAAGTCAAGACAATTATTTCTGTTTTAGTTGTGCTGGGATTGGCAGTGGCTTTCTTTTTAGGTACCAGGGAAAGTGAAATTACGCTTGAGAATAATGCCTTAGAAATAGGCGGCATGTATGGTGTTACCATTCCAACCGACTCGATAGAAGAAGTAACATTAAAGGAAGAGATACCCACTGTAAGAAACAAAATTAATGCGCTATCCATGTTCGGTTTTAAGAAGGGTACCTTTAGAATGGATGAAATTGAACGGGCAAGGCTATTTTTACATTCGGGAAAAGGTCCTTATATACAAATCACCACGAATGAAGAAATTATCTTTATTAACTATAAAAATTCTGAAAAAACACGGTCGGTTTATCAAGAAATTAAAAATTAAGTTTGATTGGACTTTATAAGCTTTATTGCTATCATGGGAGTTATTTGGCCAAGGATGACTGGCGAAGAATATTTATATTTTTACAGAGAATAGTATTACCCTCTTGACTCTTCCTTTGGGTAACACTTTATACTAGTTTATACCAAATTATTTAGAAAAGAGGTCAAAACAAATGAGTAACCTAATCAAAATCAAAGATGTGTCAAGCAAATATGACATTACAGCTCGTACACTGCGTTATTATGAGGATATGGGATTGCTGTACAGCACCCGAAGTGATGACTATGCATATAGAATGTACATGAGAACGCTATTAGGCGGCTTGAACAAATACTTATTTTACGCAAGCTGAATATCAGTATAAAAGACATTCAACGTGTTTTTAGCACTTCCAGTTCCGATGTAGTCTTAGAAGTGCTGGGGAAAAAAGTACAAAGCATAGACAACGAGTTTGCGCTTTTGCATGAGTTGAAAGAAATCGTGCTGGATTTTATACGGGAAATTGAACAAGTGAACTTTTCAGACAACTCCGATATAAAACAGCTGTATAATAAGGCTAAGGAGATTGAGACACAACTGATAAGCATTGACTATATAGGCAAACCCTCCAACATAAACCGCCTGATTGAAATAACGGAAAAATTAGATAAAAAAATCTCTGATATAATGGTCGTTAGGATACCGAGATTTAGAGCGGTGACAGTGGGCGAACAATCATGGGAGGATATGTTCAAAAGCGGTGGATACATGTATCAATTGTGGCAGTATGTACATTTGTACAAAAATGTGATTTTTGACTGTTTTGATTTTTTGCTATTTAAAAATGACAAAGCTGAATGGATATGTGCCGTTAAAGAAGGTGTTACCAATACGGATGTAAGTCCTTTTAAATTGTTCGATTTTCAGGGAGGCTTATACGCTATGGCTGTCAGTATTGACGAAGATAACGAGAACATACAAAAAGTGGAAAATAAAGTTCAGCGATGGATTGAAAGCACAAATTTTGAGCTTGACAAAGACCGCAATGTTATGTTCAATATACCTTATTTATATGAAGATGGAAGAGATATTGCCTATAAAGACATAGAAAAGGGACTTGGCTATAAACAAATGCAAAGATATTTTCCAATCAAGCTAAAAGAAGGAATATAAAAATACAAAGAATTTCTCATGTATTATTTAGGTAATTGTGAAATGTAAAGTATGGCAGAACCCATAGGGAAATAAAAATAAATGGAGGAATTATCATGAACAAGTATGAAAACGCGATGAAGCTGATGGAAGAATACTGCGGAAACGGAAAGGACAACCTTATTGCTCTTGCAACTATTGCATTGTCCCCGAACGACGCTGGCAATCCCCGCCCTGCTGTCCGCATGGTTGACGCTTATTATGAAGACGGCGTGTTCTATGTTTCTACAGATGCGAATAAAAATAAAATGCTGGAAATTGGGAAAAACAACGAGATTTCCATTTGTGGGTTAGACTTGTTTGCTGCTCAAGGAACGGCTGAAAATCTCGGTTGGGTAAAGGACGAGAAGAACGCGGAAATAAGAGCGAAGATGAAAAAAATCTTCACATGGTTCGATGCACATGGCGACGAAGACAACCCTGACTCAATCGTTCTGCGTATCACCCTTACGGAAGGAACGATAACTGATAACGACAAAAAATACGGTGAATGGCAGTATAAAGTTGACTTTACGAAGAAAGAAGTGAAATAAATGCGAAAGACATTCAAGATATGGCAAAGTACTTAAAAAATGTGATTACACCAGAAATACCTGAAACATATGCAATTAATCCAATGTTTGAAAATATTTCAAACGAGGAAGATATTCGGGAAGGAGTTCTTGCATTCAGAAACTTTTTGTATCAGCTTTACGATGTTTTGATTGCTGAAGGTGATTTGTATGACAATCATAAAAAGAATGCTCACGTATTTGATGACCGTGTTACTATTTCGGTATATTTTCCATTCCTGCACAATGTGAAATGCTTATTATTGAATATAGGTTTTCATGGTGTACTAACAGAAAGCGCCGGGTCCCTTACCGTCGGAAACAATATATTTAACACGAAAATCCCCGTTTCAAAAAGCATTGAATGCTTGGGATTCTTGGCTGATTGCGGCATATTGATTGATGGTATAGACTTGAACGAAAAAAAACCGGATTTATCAAAAGCTGAAAGAATAAAAATTTCGTATCCTGATAATCCTGCCATGTTGACGGGATTAAAGGTAATGGCAATAGCCGAGATAGAATTTGGCACGAATGTTAACAAGTTCGAGGTTAATAAATTCAATGGGATCAGCTATTGCCGCTTCTCCGATATTTTATTGCGATGTGATTACCGAGTATTGAAAAATAATGAAACCGATGATGTTATTTCTATATTAAAAGATACTATGAAACCTTTGTCCGTCAATGTGCAAGATTTTATATTGCAGCTATATCAACGCTATTTGGATAAAGGGCTTAAATGCAATGTGGAAATAAAAGATTTATGGATAAAGGTTAAATATTCTTATAAAAGTAAAGAAATATGGGGAATTAATGTATCACTTAATAATGGTTATCAAATAAACGTCAAAGCGAAAAATACGCATAAATACGCTGATACCATCAAAAAATTCCCTTCATTTATACAAGAAATGATTGAAAAAGGTTATGGCTGTGGAATAAAAAGAGGGATAAGCGACCATTGTAATGGAGGTTGCCAAGGGTTTCGTTTTTCCCTGGATGACTCAATTATTGATATAAGAAATGCTATCGAAATTTGGCTTGATACGGAATTGTCATTTGTATAGTATTAGCATTAGTAAAACATAGTGAAAAAATACTATAGCCCTTGATTATTGAGACTATATAAGCTGAAATTTGCAGGATATTTGTTTTGCGGAGTGATGTTAACAATAAAAAATCAGTAAGTCAAAATAATATGTGTAATTGAAGTAAAAAGCCAGCATAAAAAAGCATAGAAACTAAATGAAAAAGTTTAAGAATACCATTAAACTTGCCGAATTCGAGTGATAAAGTGAGCCTTAGAGATGGTGCTTTTGCGTGATTTCTAAGGCTTTCTTTTGCGATACATAAAACCAATATTATTATACAGTTCTTAAAGGAAAAAATGCAAGGGAAATAGGCATGTTTCGATATAGGTTCCATGTAAAACTACATTTACTTAAAATACAATAGATGCCAAGGGCAAACCTGTCTAAAGACAAGGATGCAAAGCCGAAGGTCTAAGGTGTCTTATGACACTATGATAGTCTGGTTGCTGAAATTAAACGAAGCCTGCCCTTCATGTAAGTGTTCAGGCTTTTGTTGCTTTTGACGGATATTTTGGATATCGTAATACCGGCTTTCGCTATGTGGGCCATGGTGAGTGAGGTATCCTATGAGTATTTTACGATTTTATCCCTTTTCGAGATGTAAATAGAGACGTAGCAACCTGTACATATCATGGTTCACTTTTACAATTTCATATTGAAAAATTACAGAAGTCAGTATTTTGCAATCAGCAACGTACTGACTTTTTTTGCTCGACAAAAAAGCTGTTTATATTCCAATTCTATACAAAAGCAGACCTTGACAGTAATCTAACTATCGAACCACGCTGCCGCTCCCATCCGCTTCTGACATTTTGAATTACTATCAAAATTCAGAAACGGAGGACAAGCCATATGGTAGAAAAGAAAGAATACCGAATTAAAGTGCGGGGGCAGCTCGTCCCTGTCACCGAAGAAGTATATCTAACTTATTACCGAATGAAACGCCGGGAACTTCATCTGGAGGAAAAGGATGCAAAACATGGTGTGTTTCACTATAATGCCCTGGATACAGATGAAACCAATGGAGAAGATGCAATTTCTGATCTAACATCCCCTCGAGTGGAGGATGTCGTTACGGACAAGCTAATTGCCGAAAAGCTTCATCAGTGCCTTGCTCAGCTTGCCAAGGAAGAACAGGAGCTGATTTTTACTTTGTTTTTTCTGAATAAAAGTGAGCATCAACTGACGGCGGAAACCGGTATACTCCGCATGACAATCCATAATAGGAAGAAACGGATACTGGCTCGATTGAAAAAACTTATGGAAAATTAAAAAATAATTTGGTCCAACCCCCTCACGAAACCGGATTAGTAGTGAGGGGGTTTTTTATTTCCCCTCCTGGTACTTTGAAAACTTCATATCCGATGATTTGAATACGTTAGCTGACGGACCTTAAAAGGGAAAGCGACCCTGGAGGATGCGCCAAGACCACCTGTAGAATGGCGATGAGAAAATGAAAGCACCTGATAATTTTATTTCTGTTCATTCTTTCTCATTTGCCGGACTATCAAAGACGGCCAAATAAGGTGCAAAGCGGTACCCATCCGACCAGAAAACAGGCTGGGCAGTCTGTCTCGCAATAACCCCGTCAGCCTATATTGATACTTCTGTCCAGTCACAGCCCCCAAGACTTGGGGATCACGCAATGAGGGCAGCCAGCGGAGATCCCGGTGGAGGTGGAATTCCTATGATGCGGTGAAGCCAGCCGCAGTTTGAATCATCGCCCTATGAGCTACGACATTGTCGCAGCTCTGTGTGCTTGGGGAGTAGTGTCGAATTAAGCACAGTTTTTCTAAAAAAGACTTAATGTCAGAAGCGATGGGGATCACTCGGCAACTTTGCTATCAAGGTGAAATGAGTGGTCCCTATATTTGTGCCATTAAGCAGACAAGAAGGAGGTGCGTATTTTGCAGAAACATAAAAGAACTATAAGACGCGGAGATATTTTCTATGCTGATTTAAGCCCTGTAGTAGACTGTGAACAGGGTGGTGTCCGCCCTGTACTTATTTTGCAGAATAATATTGGAAACCGTTATAGCCCTACAGTCATTGCCGCTGCCATAACCGGCCAGTCTAAAAAGGGGCTGCCCACTCATGTAGAAATTGGGTGCATAGAGGCTCTCCAGAAAAACTCGGTGGTACTGTTGGAGCAGATACGCACCATTGACCGTATCCGACTTTTGGAATACATAGGAAACGTAAGCAGGTTGCGGATGCTTTCGGTGGACAGGGCATTGGCGGTCAGCGTAGGGCTGACCATGACGGAAGTAATACAGCCACAATGATGCAGTTATAAAGAGAATAAAAACCATTAGAAATAAGGAGGCGAAATTCATGTCAAAGGAACAAAAAGCTAATGAAGTTAAGTATAAAATTACATTAAAGCTCTTAGGAATCCTGCTTCGTAACGGTCTGATTACCCAGGAGGAATATGAAGAAATCGATAAGTTGAATCGCCAAACTTTTCTTCCCCATCTTGCAAAAGTATATGTGTAATAACAGTAACTATTCTGAAACTTGTGTGGTAATGTATGTTTCTAACAGGAGGAGGAAATCCTGTTAGAAAGGAGGAAAAAGCCATGGCAGGCAAGCAGGAAAAAGTAAAAAAAATAACCAAAATAAATCCTGTAAAACCCCAGGTAATGATGCAGTTCCAGCCAAAGAAACGTGTCTGCGCCTACTGCTGTGTCAGCACAGATTGCAGAGAACAGCATAATTCATTTACGGCACAGACAGCTTATTATGAAGGAATGATCAGCGGACGAAGCACGAAGCGGAACGAAGCTACAAAGGCGAGGTGATTTCTTGCGGATGATGAGAGACTGCGAAGCAGGAAAAATTGATATGATCATCACAAAATCAATTACCCGGTTTGCAAGAAATACCGTTGACAGCATTAAGGCAATCCGAAAGCTGAAACTGCTTGGCATTGCGCTATTTTTTGAAAAAGAGAATATCAACACTCTATCTGAGAACAGTGAGCTGTTCTTGACCATCTTAAGCTCCCTGGCTCAAGGAGAGGCAGAAAGCACCTCAACCAATAATAAGTGGGCGGCAATCAAACGTTTTAAGAAGGGGACATTTATCATATCAATCCCCGCTTATAAACGTCAATATAAAAATGTAAACTTTTGCTCATTTAAGAATGTAGGTTTTTATTCATTC
>NZ_WSFU01000060.1 GCF_016820635.1 Anaeromonas gelatinilytica
TGTCTAGAAAGATTTACATCCATCATGCTAAAATATTTTTCTTGTCTATATAGTGGCATAGCACGTTGATATTTTAGATTTATTACATGACTAATAAACTCATTAGAGGCCATACTTTTATGGAGTAGGGTTTTAGGAGCCTTAGTAGTAACTATATTTGCTTTATTATTATTTTCTTCACAATTATATTGGTTAAACCAAATTGACGTTCCAAAGCAGGTGTAATTCCTATTACAATTACCACTGATAGCAAAGTGATTGCCATAATTGAAGCCAGGCCCAAATCGTTCATAATATATTGGTAATAATAGGTACTTGCTGTACTCACAAGGTAATTCCCTATATTTGCAACAATAATAATGACTGAAAAAATCAAAATATATTTATTTCCCGCAAGAAGTCGCAACATATCCTTTACTCTTATTTTGCTAATTTGATTATCGTCTCCATTCCGAATTTCTTTTACAACTAGAAAACGAATCAGACCTACAATCATAAATGGAACGCCTAATGCAATTACGATAAGACGCCATCCCTCTCTAGTTGTTCCTATTGTCTTAATCAACTGTGGAACAATAATGGAACCAGCCATTGTAAATACCATTGAAATCAAATTTCCAAATGATAACACGCTGACGCTTTGTGAACTATTCTCAATAGCATTTGCCAAATAAACACTTTCACTGCATTGGGTCAATGTCAAAAATACGGAATTAATCATCGTATAGCACACAAAAAGATATATGGCTCCAATGTTTACAGACATTTGTGGCGCTGAAAAAAGTAAAATCACAAATCCCCAGTAGCCCAAAGAGGCTAGCGCATATGGTCTTGCTTTTCCTATCTTGGTATGTGTTCTATCTATCAAATATCCAGCAACAATATCTGTGAAACCATCAAATGTTTTTGAAATCATAAATAAAATTCCTACTGTTCCCGGACTTATCCCCATATAATCTGTTGCAAAAAATGTAGTATAACCCAGAATAACACTGGCTACCGTAAATGATACTGTTTGGGTTGGCCACGCAAACAATAATTTTTTTGATGTTTTTTTACCCTGATTCATCCTTTTTCACCTCAAAATTATGTAATTGAGGCTCAGGAATCAAATACCTGAGCCTTTGGTTACGTCATTTAAAATCTGTATCTTCTTGCAAACGGAAATATAATATTAATTGTTCCCATTTACGATTTCCTGTCCGTCAAAATATCTTTTTCCATTTGTTTCCAAAGTGATTTTACTAAAGAATTGCTCCCATAGTAATTCGCATTCATATGGAACATAGATATGTGGACACTCAGTAACTGAGGTAAATTTAAACAACGGAATATTGTCTGTTCCATTTGTCCAAACTCTTGAATAATAATTGCCACTTTGGTCGTACTCCGTAGTCAATTTTGTATAGTCAAAACCATTTCTATTTGCCCAGTATTTCAAACACATATCATTCGAGTTTCCATTCTTGAATTCATCTGCGCCAACCTGGTCATATCTACCCATAAATAACCATACTGGTAATGGAGAAGTTAAACTCGGCACAGGGCTTTCACCCGGAATAGCGCTAATTGTCCACCCCGCAGGAGCAATTGCTGCAAACAATTCCGGCGCATCCAATCCAAGACGCCATGTCATTCCTGCTCCATTAGAATGCCCTGTTGCAAAAATCTTTTTTGCATTCACATTATAATTTTGTGAAGTTCTTGTGATAACTTCCCTAATAAATGCTACATCATCCGGCGGACTGCTCGGTGATACAATATACTGATTCCACACTGGTACTGGAATCCATCCAAACGATGGTAATGGGCAAGGATACGCTTGTGGAAAGACAACTAATAGTCCATATTCTTCTGCCGCTTCATGCCATCTTGAATCGCCAATAAAAGCTTCCGCAGAATTTGAACCACCATGCATTGCAACAATAAGCGGATATTCATTAGCGTCATTGTAGGTGCTTGGAACATAGGTGTACCATCTACGTAGCTTTCCATCAATTGTAGCTTCTGTATAAATAAATCCTTTTCCAGAAACATTTTCAGTTTTCACTCTCCATTCCAGTTTCCCTCCGGGTGTATTGGTGTAGCGTAAAGCCTCATTCAGAAAATTCTCAAATAATACAGTAGGAGTTGGTATCGTCGCTCCTGTTGTCAACCATATTCTTGTCGCTCCGTTAATATATGTTGTTTGTGCATATTCGTTTGGCTCATCTTCTATTGCATTGTCTGCCGCAACCCAATAATTTTTTACAGCGACATTGTTTGGTATTGATGTTGTGCTAATCATCCACACCGGAAGTGGAATATCCTTATTGTTTAAGCCGATTGTTTCTCTTCCATCTGAGTTCTGTCCTGCAATAAATGGATAGGAAAATGTATTTCCAAACGCAGATATTACCGAACTTGGAACATCGCTACCATTTATACTGATTAACCCGCCAAATAATTGAGGCCAATGCATTGCCATCTTATGAGCCGCAATTCCTCCTGAATTATAACCAACAAGATAAAGAGACCTTTCATCTAAATTAAATGCTGCCGGAATAGTTGAATATTTCTGACGAATCGTATCGACCACTCCATACAAAAACTCTTCATCATCACGCATATTAATTGCATTTGTCAAATTCCACCCTGCGTTTTGATACGATTCTGCCACCACAATAACAATACCATTGATATCAGCAGTTGATTTCCACGCCTGTCCATCTGTACTTTCAAAAAATCCTTGAGCTGTCATTTGGTTGTCAGGTAAAATCAGTATCGCCTGTGAACAGTGTTCAAAATTATTCGGTATATATACTGTGTAACGCCCAGCCAAACTTGTATTTCTAGGCGTTTGATTGTGAAAGATACCTGTTATAGGCGGAGCATACGGGTCAGTTGGATAAGATAAATTATTTGTAATCATACATTTTCCCTCTCTTTCAATTTTCATCAGCCAAAATCACATCATGTCGTATTGGCAGCCATTCATATAGCGCCTTTCTCAATGATAAATCCCAGAAATCCCATTCATGTGTATATCCCGGAACTTCTTCATATGTGACATCGTAACCATATTTCTCCAATATGTCTTTTGAGCCAATTGCAAATGAGCGAATAAAATCATTTCCTCCACATGTCATCAGCACTTTGGGGATTTTTTTCCCTTCTTCGATATTGCGTTTAAGTTGCTGATATGATTCATTTTCCGAATCAATTAACTTAATGCCCTTATCTTCCAATTCTTCGAAATCAATTTCAAAATCAGTGGAACCATTACCGTATTGGCTAGCGATAGCCATGATTTTATCTACATCCATTCCTCCACCAGACATCATCAATGCAGTATTTATCCTTTCCGGACCATACGCCACCCACTTTGCAGTAGCAATCGCTCCCATAGAAAGACCTGCCACAAAAGTATCTTCTGGTTTTGTAGAAATAGGAAACATTGCGGCACATACTTTAGGTAATTCTTCAAAAATGTAGTCCCAATATTTTGCTTGCCAAGGCAACTTTTCAGGGACATCGTTTTCATAACCCGAATTATATCCTGCCGGCATAATGACTGCTATTTTATTATCATTTGCATAACGAATAATATTTGAGAAATTAATATAATCCGAATCATCTCCTGTTCCGCCATGATATAAGTATAGTGTTTGAAACTTTGTGCCAGGCAAATAGCTCTCCGCCTTGCCTTTAAATCTGTCCATTGCATCCCACGATGGTAAAATCATTGTTACATTGGTTTGTTTCATCAATGATTGTGAGAAAAAATTGAACCTTGCTAACATTCTTATACACCTCCATATTAATTTGTAAAATTTATACAATATTCATATACATTTTGGATGATATATGTTATTGTTATATACATAATAACAGTTTTTTTGTATCTTTTTTTGATATTCATATCTAATACTGTATCCTATTTGTACTTTTTGTAGGAGCGTGGAATAATGAATAAACAAACTGATAATTATATTGAAATATGTTATGAATATAGTTTCGGAATGAAACTACCGCAGAAAATAGATTTAGAAATGCTGCCAGATATATTGACATTACATAATCCCATAGAACTTCAGGAAGTAACCTTTATCCCATCTGGAAAAGGTGTTTGGAAATCCTACAGTTATAGACCTACAATGATCATATCTTTCGATATGGAGCATTTTAATGCACAATTTTTTGCTCATGTACATAAACATGATTATATCGAATTGATTATAAACATATCTGACTTTTTTACTATGCAAGTCGAATCAAAAATATGTAATTTTGAAAAATTTGACATATGTATTCCTAACCGTTCAGTTCGTCACTCTGAATTCTTTGACCGAAATTTAAAACTTGTATATTTAGCATTCTCAGTTGATTACATTGAACAACTATTATTATCTAATACAGATATGCCAAAACAACTTAAACTTTTCATGAACAAAAGTCTCTATGATTCCTATTTGAATAATAGAAATTATATGTTTTTTAAATGTAAATCTTTCCATGCAATCTCTTTAATACATCATCTCATCGACAATATACGGATAGAATTCGAGAAAAAGCAACCCGGTTATCAACTCATAATTCAGGGATTATTATGCCGCTATTTTCATATATTATTTGATGAGCTTTATTACGACATAGACTATGTAGACTTAAATTCTGATAACGGACATTCCCTTGCTTCATCTGCCAAACAATTAATAGACAGGGATGCCATGTATTATCAGAAAGATATATTAAGTAATTTATTAAATTATAATGGCGACTATATTAATCGAATATTTAAAAAGCATTATGGATATTCTCTTTCAGAATACAGTAGAATTGTGCGCCTGCAAAATGTAGCTCACACATTAATATCTACAAATTTATCTATCCATGAAATTTGTAGTCGATTTGGATTTATAAACAGAACCTATTTTTACCGGATATTCAAAGAGAAATATAATTGCTCTCCTAATGAATACAGAAACATTCACAAAATTCAAAAGCATGAGAGATAAACTAATATATGCTATGCAGGAGATGTAACTCACCTGCATATTTGGATGTAACCGTCAAAGAATTCCTGCCTAGTCTATGATGAAAAGTTTTGCTAGAATATCAAATATAAAATATGAGAGGAATGATCTGTTATGTCTAGTGAGGCGTTAGCCATTGATTGGGATAA
>NZ_WSFU01000013.1 GCF_016820635.1 Anaeromonas gelatinilytica
GGGAAATCCGCAAGCTGGGATCTGTGCCAGGGGCGATGGGTAACCATCGGCTCTATGGTGACGGTGAAATACGGGCTAATATCTGTTGAAAATATAATATGTATAAAAAATTATACTGTAATGATAATAAAATAGGAATTAACATAAATTGAACATTAATATAAGATGAGAAAAATGTTTAAAAGGGGGCAAAAATGTTGAATGAAATAAAAAACTCATCAGAATTAGAAACGGAAAGATTGTATATAAAATTATTAACATTATCTCAATTAAAATTATGTGTTAATAATATTTTAATGCTTGAAACGGAATTAGACTGTAAATATGACGCGGAACCAATAGAGAGTGAATTCTTGAATATAATAAATAATCAAATAAAAATTATTGAAAATGATCCTGAAAATTATATGTATCATAGTTTTTGGTTTATTATAAGAAAAATGGACAGAAAAGTAGTAGGATCGATAGATTTTAAGAACATTCCAAATGAATCAAAAGAAATCGAAATAGGTTATGGATTGGGAAAAAATTATGAACATAATGGATATATGACAGAAACTATAAAGATATTTTGTGAATTGGCATTAAGTAACGATAAAATAGATACAGTAATTGCTGAAACAGAAATAGAAAATATACCATCACAAAAGGTATTAGAAAGGTGCGGTTTCAAAAAATATAGAGAAGAAGAAACTATATGGTGGAAATTGAACAAATAAATTAATAAAACATAAAGGTAAATAAATGGTGTACGCCCGTACTTCGCTTAACAGGTCTGTATGTGCTTCGGCGCTAAAGCGCCTCGGGGTTCCGTTCGCTAGGTCGGCTTCGCCTCCCACGCTCACTCCACCCACATTTTTGCGGTTGCTGGAACTGCTACGCAGTTCCCTTATCGCAACCGTAAAAACGTCACATACAGCCGGAATGTTATACGAAATGCAAAAAATTATAGTGGAGGTTATATAATGCATATAAGTGCTGATTTTTCTGTAATTAAAATATTTGAAGAGTTTTTACATGGTAATCACAATAAAGAAAATAGAATTAAGTTGGAGAAAGACCTAACACAGAATGAAAGTTTTAAAATGCAGTTATCCTTTCATAAAGAGCATATAACAAAAAAAGATTATTTTAACAATCATCAAATCAATTTAAAGATAGCATAAAAAGTGTACAAGCAGATATGACAATATTAATGAAAGAGTTTGAAGAAGACTTGGAGAAATTATTGATAATGAAAAAAGAATACGAACAAATGAAAGATAAAGTTAAGGAGTATGGTTATTCTCAAAAAATTGGACAGCCTATGAATAAGTCTATAGGAGTGTATATGTGTGAAACGATATAGAATTAAATATGAACCTACAAAAAAGAATTATAAACTAAAACATATATAATAATTGAAACAATTGAGAAATTATTATAATTGATTAAGTAAAAAACGTCTCATAACAAGGTACTCAAGTTCACTTTGATATTAAAAGACTGTCAAAGCATATCCATTCACCAAGCTAGGTATGACTAGGTGAATGGACGTCGCAAATACGGTCACGTCATGTAAAATAGTAACATATGGAATACTATTTGGAGTTATTATATAAAGATTAAAGGAGGGGAAAAAATGCAATGTAAGATAAAAGATATAACTATAAATTATGAAGTAAAAGGTAAAGGAAAGCCAATTATTATTATACACGGTTATTCTCCAGACCACAGATTAATGACTGGATGTATGGAGCCTGTATTTAGTTCCAAAGACGGTTATAAAAGAATATATATTGATTTACCCGGTATGGGAAAATCAGAGAGTGCAGAATGGATTACAGATTCGGATGTTATGCTTGATATTGTTATTAAATTTATTGAAAAAATTATTCCAAATGAAAATTTCCTACTTGTGGGGGAGTCATATGGTGGTTATTTATCCAGAGGAATAATCTATAAAATTGCAAAAAGGGTAGATGGCGTTTCATTAATTTGTCCAGTTATAATAGCTGATAATGAAAAACGAAATGTTCCTGGACATGTTGTTTTAGTAAAAGACAATAAGTTATTATCTAAGCTATCACCAGAGGATGTAGAAGATTTTAATTCTATGGCGGTGGTTCAAAGTGAGAAAATCTATGAAAGATATAAAAATGAAATAGTATCTGGTATTAAGATGGCAGATGATAAGTTTTTAGAAAACATACAAGAAAATGGGTATGAATTTTCATTTGATGTTGATAAATTAAATGAAAAATTTAATAAACCTGCTCTTATAATATTAGGAAGACAAGATTCTTGTGTTGGTTATATAGATGCATGGAGTATATTAGAAAATTATCCAAGAGGAACTTTTGCTGTGCTAGATAGAGCAGGACATAATTTGCAGATTGAACAAGAGGAAATGTTTAATTCATTAACTAATGAATGGCTTATGAGAGTGGAAGAATTATAATATTTTATTATATGAAGGATTAAAAGATAGTATTTATGTTAAAAAGTTCATATTGATGAGAGGTGAAAATAGTGGAGAGATTAGATTATATAATTAATGATATAAAAATTAAAGGTTTAAGTGATAATACTGAAATGGAAGCTAAAACTCTTATTATTGAGGGACTAAGTGAATATTTTGCTAATTATAATGGAAATAAAAATCTTGATTTAAATAATCTTATGCAAAATTATATAGGAAAAGGGGAGACATTTTTAATTGGATTATATGAAGATGACTTAATTTGTACAGGTGGTTTAATTGAAGAAGATAGATATACAGGTAGAATAGTAAGAATGAGTGTAAAAAAAGAATATAGAAGAAAAGGGGTTGCTACTGTAATATTAAAAGGATTAGAAAAAGTAGCTAAAGAAAAAGGATATAATAAAATTGTTTTAGAAACTACAGAAGGTTGGAGTAAAGCAATTAATTTATACAAAAAGAATGGTTATACTGAATCTAAAAGAATAGAAGGTAATGTTCACTTGGTTAAAAAATTATAACAGAGTTGAAATTATGAAAATGACTTTGGGCGATATTTGATGTTAAATAATAAAGAATCTGATGGATGATCAGGAGAATAGGACGAATCAATTGAAAAATATAGCCAAGGCTATCCTCCATTTGAGTGGTATTATAATGTTTTAGGGTATGTACATAGTTTAATTAAAGTAAATCAAGAAGTTAGAATTCTTGATTTAGGAATTGGGACAGGGTTATTAACAAAGGAATTATTGGTGCAGGTGCTATAAGAGATATTGTATGGGGTAAATTACATGGATTAAATAAAGTTAATTCTAGAGATATAGATGTTGCCATTTTTGATAAATCCAGTACTATAGAGTATGAGAAGGAGCCTACGAAAAGTTAGGGTTTAGATATTTTAAAACTATTCAAGTACCAGATGAGGATGAATTAGAATATTTAATGAGGATTTATAAGAATGCTATAGGGAATATTGTTGAGTCATAATAAATATATGGCAACTTGTGGTTTACGTATTTTACCTGTTTAATTATAAAACAATTACATCAAATTATTTATTATATATTTTTATTAAACCATATAAAAGAAATAAAGAGTAATTAAGTATATAATATAGATAATGAATAATAAAGCACCAATTATTTTATTAATTTTACCTTTAATAATACAAGATAAGCTTAATATACTTATCATTATAAAGAATACAGGAAAGTCTAGATATATGTTTTGTTCTGTGATATTAAGAGGGTTAATCAATCCTGCGGCACCTAATACTAAGGATAAATTTAATATATTTGCTCCAATAATATTTCCTACAGATAAAGAAGGATGTCCCTTTTTGATAGCGGTTATGGCTGTTGTAAGTTCAGGCAAAGAAGTACCTAATGCAATAAATGTCAGACTTATAACTGCTTCAGGTACACCTATGAATTTAGCTATAATTATTCCATTATTAATCAATAAATTTGAACCTATAGAGATTCCCATAATGCCCACTACAAATAGAAGAAAAATTTTAGTATATTCTTTTCTTGATATGGGAGTATAATAATTTTTGATTGATTGAGTTTTTTTATGTTTGATAACTAATGAATCAAATACTATATAAACTAATACAAGAAGTAATAGTAATCCGGCATTAATATTATCAATTAATCTATCTACAGATAATATAAAGAATATGAATGTAAATATAATAAGCGTTAAAGATTTTAATTTAATAAATTTTCCTTTAACCTTACTAGGTCTGATAATATTGGTTATTCCAAGAACTAGCCCTGTATTACATATAATTGATCCGATTGCATTACCTATGCTCATTTCTGTATAATTTTTAAAGGAAGCAGTTATAGATACAATAGCTTCTGGTGTAGTAGTAGCTATACTTACTATGGTTGCTCCTATAAATACTTCTGGGAGATTGGATATTCTGGCTATATTTATTGAAGAATCTGTAAAATAGTCTCCTCCTTTGATAATAAGGAATAATCCTAAGCAAAATAATATTATTGGTGAAGTCATTTATAGTCCTCCTTAGAGTTAAAAGTATCATTTATATTTGACAAGATTAAAGACAATAATATATAAATATATTAAAATTATATGTAGAATAGGAGAAACTTTATGAATAAAATAAATAAGATAAAAGAACTTAATAATATATTAGAAAAAAAATATAATGAAAAGTTAGTTTTAGGAAATGGATCTGTTGATAGTAAAATAGTATTAGTAGGAGAAGCTCCTGGAAAAAACGAGGTGATTAAAGGCAAACCTTTCGTTGGGGCTGCTGGTAAATATCTTAATGAATTTTTAGATATATTAGAAATTGATAGGGAAGACATTTATATAACCAATACAGTAAAATATAGACCTACAAAAATAAATAAAAAGACAGGAAATGAGATTAACCGTACTCCAAATAAAGATGAAATAGAAGAATTTAAGGCGTATCTATTTAAAGAGATATCAATAATAGATCCTAAAATTATTATTCCATTAGGAAATGTACCCTTTAAGACTATAATAGAAAATAATAATTTAACTATTGGTAAATATCATGGAAAAGTATTGAATAAAGATATACATAATAAAAAATATACCATATATCCTTTATATCATCCAGCAGCAGTAATTTATAATAGGAGTATAAAGAAGGATTATATTAGGGATTTAAATAATTTGAAAAAGATTTTTATTAAACAAATATAAAAAATAAGTATAAGATAAATAATTTATTTAAAAATAGGTATGTATAACGATATATTGACAATAATTTATTATAAAAAAGTATTGACCTATTAATTGAAATCTGTTATAGTAGTAAAAGTCGTCGTTGATATGCGACAAAGAAAAAAACACTTGACAATGTTTTTAAAAGTTGTTATAATCTGAAGAGTTGTTTCTGAAGTTAACGGATTCGACGAATAATATTTTTTCAAAAAAAGTGTTGACAAAAATCAAAATACCTGATATAGTATTAAGAGTCGCCAGGAACGGCGCAAAAGAAATTGGTCTTTGAAAA
>NZ_WSFU01000118.1 GCF_016820635.1 Anaeromonas gelatinilytica
TTTGTCTAAATCCCATCTTCCCTCAATCTTAAACCTTGCACTTTCTATCAATTCAACTATTTTTTCTTTCCCACAAACTACATATTCTTCATTGATATCATTTTTCTTATATAATTTTTTATCTATCAATTTAGCCTTTTCATTAAACTGTTCAATGAAGTATCTATCCATATTAGAACCAGCTTCATCATTATCAGAAACTATTATCAAAGATTCAAATTCATCTAAAAATTCTTTAGATTGTTCTATTAAAGTCGGTAAACTATTAGCTCCGGCTCCTACACTTACAACATTTTCATATCCACATTGACTTATTACCATTGCATCAAACTCACCTTCACAAATTATAAGTTCCATTGCTTTTTTAGTGTTTTGAATATTATATAAATAAGGTTTAGAACCGGTTATATTCTTCATTTTAGGTTTTCCTGGATTCTTAGTAGGTTTTCTAGTTTTATATCCTATTACAGTTTCATATTTGTAATAAGGAAAAGCTATATCACCTTTATATGTCCCTAGATTAAACTTTTTTATAGTATCTTCATTTACCCCTCTTAGCTTTATGTAGTCTATACATTGCTTTGATATTGATTGAACTCTTTTAATTTCATCTATAAATTTATCTCTATTTTTTTGTATAGAAGTATTTTTATAATCATCTTCTGATAATAGCTCTGATACTATCTCTTGATGTGTATAATTAAGATGTTCTCTGTAATAGCCATATATATCAATCTTCATTCCACAACCAAAGCAATAGAATTGTAAAGCATTAGGGTCCCAACTCATAGAAGGGTCTCTATCTCCATTTTTGTGTGCAAAAGCATTAGGACAATGATATTTTTTACCTTTTTTAGCTAGACCAAGGCCATTTGCTATAATACTTTCAGCTTCACTATTAAATTTTTCTTTAATCTCTTGAATCTTATCCAAGTTCTCACCTCTATTCTGCTACTACTCCCTCAAATAATTCTCATTAATAACCATTTTTAGTGGTGGCCTTTTAGACTTTTTTTCTTTTTTCAAGCATTGTCCCCACTCTAAATATTTACTAAAAGAAGTATTTATTTGACTCCTATGATTTGCATTTTGTTTAAAAGGATTATCTAATATCCAATCACTAAATTTAGTAATTGCTTCTACCAAATCTAACTTAGGATATCTTTTCTCAAGCTCTTTCATATAATCTAAATCTTTCTTTCTATCCAAAGGATAATTAGTTATTTTTTCTAGTACGGAAATATATTCAACTTCTTGAGGCGTCATAATAATATTATTTTCTTTATTATCTTTATTATCTTTATTAGTTGTGTCTTTTCGTAGTTCTTTCGCAGTCTTCTTGTGGTCTTCAACTGGTTTTTTTGTAGTCTTCTTCTGGTCTTTTGGCGGTTCTTTTGTAGTCTTTTCGTGGTCTTCTTGTGGTCTTTTTGCAGTCTCTACATCTTGGTAATCACTGTAATTCACTATGGTTAAGGTGGTCTTTTTTGTGTCACTTTTTTTAATTATCATATTATCTTCTTCTAATAATTTTAAAAAGTTTCTTACTTTTGTTTTAGACCATCCCCATCTTTCCATGAGTTTTAGTTCAGAAATTATAAGACTTCCTCTTTTCACTTCGATTAGTTCATTTCCTAATAAAAATTTATTATCTTTATAATTTGCTAATAAAATTAAATCAAACCATGCTGATCTTTTATCAAAAGGTTTTTCTTGCCAAATCCAATGATTTTGAATTTTTCTGTGTAGACTTATCCAACCACTCATATTTTACCCTCCTTTTGTATTAATTAGGGGAGATTTTACTCCCCTATTTTTTTAAACTCTCATATCCTTTACATACATTGTCATACTCTTGTTTTGTCAGTTCTGATACATCTTTGTTAAACTTCTTTTTCACTTGTTCTTTTACTGTATCAGCATCTATATTTGCACTATATGCAATAGCATAAAGTCTTTCAATCTGCTTATCTGATAAATTACTATTAGATGTAGTAGCGTTACTTGATGCATTCTTTTTCTTAGGTTCTGCATTATTTCCGTCATCATCATCTTCTGATGAAATTCCAAGTATTGCAGATAATGCATACCTTCTAGCATAAGTAATAGCACTTCCTGCTCCTTGTGCTGTAGCCTTATCAGCTTTTAATATTAATGGATCCGGTTCAATCCATTCCCCACTTTCATGAAGTAATAGAGTAGTAACTACTATCTTTTCTCCGTCCCCAGCTGGGGCTTGCATTATACTTAGTCCATATTTAGATAATATAGGTCTTATAAGATTTAAAACATCATTTAAAGGAGCATATTTACTCTTAAAAAATGGATTAGTAGCAGTATTAGCTGGATTTTTAATTTCTGACTGAAACTTAGATAGAGCTATAGCTAAATTCTTTATGCTCTCACTTTTATTCATTTTTTTACACCTCAACCTTAAACTCTGGTTCTCTTTCTACTATCTTGATACAGTCTAATTTTTCACCAGTATCTAAATCCACTGCAACTCCATCAACATTACCGATAGATTTTTTATATTTGACCCAATCTGGAGACTTCTTTATCTTAACTAATTCAGGTCTTTCCTTTTCTAAGTATTCAACTAACTTATCATTATCTCTCTTATACTCAGGACCTCTAATTTTCATAATTAACTGTCCTGAAGGTAATGTATATTTACCTTGGGTCTTAGTAACTTTTATCTTCTTCATATCTATAGATGAAAAATATTCATGTAGCTTAGCTTCAAAAAAAGATACACCTTTTTTCATTTCTTTTTCTTCTTTTTCCATAGCTTCCATGAGTTGATCTATCTTGGCATCCACTATCATCTTAAATCTTTTGAATTCTGCTTTCTTTTCTCGTATCATATCTAAAGCGAAATCTGCTGCTAAATCGTCCTTTATATACCATGTTTCTTTATTTTCCTCATTTACACCTAAATGTTCATCAGCTAAATTAATCATAATATTTTCCATTAAAACCCCTCCTATTAGAATATTTTTTAACTATTCTATATTTCCTTAAATATTTCCTAATTGTAGATGTACTACAATTTAACTCTATACCAACTTCTTTCATAGTTAAGTCCTTATTTATATACAGTTCTTTCAATATATCCTTAGGCAAATCGTAGCTATCTCTCTTTATAACATGTAATTTTCTATGCTCATCATCTTGCAATACTTCTAAATTTTCAATACAATTATCCCATCTAATTCCATTCTTATGATGAACTACTTCATTATCTTTTAATTTTCTTCCTAAATGCTGTTCCATAACCCATCTATGTTCCCATACCCTTTCTCCGTTAGGTAGGCTCTTTTTAACATGAATATTTCTTCTTTTAGAATTTGGTATTTTATAGTCACTTCTATCTCTCTTTTTATAAATTCCCATATTCAGTATTCTTCTTCTGATATTTTCTTTAGAAGTGTCAAGCCTTCTAGCTATACTACTCATTGATTCACCGTTTTGATATAAGTTCTTTATTAAGTCTTCATCAAGTTTAAGTTTTTTCATTTATATTTCTCCAGCACTTAAATCATTTTCTATTTTCCATGTTTTCTTTTCTTCTGTATTCAAATTTTCTT
>NZ_WSFU01000002.1 GCF_016820635.1 Anaeromonas gelatinilytica
AGTCTACGGTTTAGCCGTTATTTATATAAGTGGATCGTAAGATCAACTAGGGTGGTACCGCGGGAATATTCCGTCCCTTTTAGGGACGGTTTTTTTATTGCAGAAATTTAATTTAATATAAAATGAAAGGAGTTTTAATTGTGAAGATGTCTAAAATGTATATGCCTACTTTGAGGGAAGTACCTTCAGAGGCAGAAATACCTAGTCATAAGTTATTGTTAAGAGCAGGAATGATAAGAAAATTGGTTTCTGGAGTATATTCTTTTTTACCATTAGGTTTTAGAGTTATTAAAAAAATAGAAAATATTGTTAGGGAGGAAATGGATAAAGCGGGGTCACAAGAAGTTTTAATGTCTGCTATTCAACCAAAGGAACTATGGGAGGAAACTGGAAGATGGACTGATTTTGGTCCAGAAATGTTTAGATTAAATGATAGACATGAAAGAAGTTTCTGTTTAGGACCAACTCACGAAGAGATATTTATTGATCTTATTAAAGATGAATTAAAATCCTATAAACAATTACCATTAAATATATATCAAATTCAAACAAAATACAGAGATGAAAAGAGACCTAGATTTGGACTTATGAGATCAAGAGAATTTATAATGAAGGATGCTTATAGCTTTGATAAAGATATTGAAGGTATGAAGGAAAGTTATATGAATATGTGGAGAGCTTATGAGAATGTTTTTGAAAGATGTAGTTTATATTTTAAGGTAGTTGAAGGTGATTCTGGTGCTATGGGAACTGGTGATTTACATGAATTTATGGCAATGAGTAATATAGGAGAAGGTGAAGTAGTTTATTGTAAAGATTGCGATTATGCTGCTACTGATGAAAAGGCTAAAGTCATTTATGAAGTTAAAAATGTTTTAATAGATAAATTGGAAAAGGAAGAAGTTCATACTCCTAATATAAAAACTATAGAAGATCTTATGGAGTTTTTCCATATAGAAGGTTCTAATTTTGTAAAAACCTTATTATATAGAGTTAAGGAAGATATTATAGCTATACTTATTCCAGGGGATAGGGAACTAAATGAGACCAAATTTGCAAATTATTTAAATATTCCAGAACATGAATTAGAAATGTTAGATGAAGAAACTATAAAAAGAGTTACTAATGCAGAAGTTGGATTTGCTGGTCCAATAGGTATTCATAAAGATGTAAGAATATTAATAGATTCTAGAGTAAATAAAATGAGGAATTTTATTGTTGGAGCTAATAAAACAAATTATCATATAAAAAATGTAAACATAGATGATATTAGTGGGGAAGAAGTTGAAGATTTATTATTAATTAAACCTGGTGATAAATGTCCTAAATGTGGTTCTGAATTAGAAATTGACAGAGGAATAGAAGTAGGGAATATATTCCAATTAGGTACTAAGTATAGTGATGGTTTAAATGCTACTTATTTAGATGAAAATGGTAAAGCTCAGAAGTTTCTGATGGGATCTTATGGTATTGGAATTAATAGAACAATGGCAGCAATAATAGAGCAAAGTCATGATGACAAGGGAATAATATGGCCTTTAGCTGTGGCACCTTATCATGTGATAATTACGGTAATAAATCCTAATAAAGAAGATCAATTGAATCTAGGAGAAGAACTATATGATGAATTATTAAGTAAAGGAATTGAAGTACTTTTAGATGATAGAAAGGAAAGACCAGGTGTTAAATTTACCGATGCAGAACTCATAGGAATACCTTTAAGGATTACTGTGGGAAGAGATGCTAATAAAGGTGTAGTTGAATTCTCTATTAGAGGAGAAGGTGAAAAGAATAATATTCAAAAAGAAGAAGTATATCAGAATGTGAAGAAACTTTTTGAAGAACAAAACTTAAATATATAAAATGAAAAAGCCAGTTCATCATGATATGCTCCCCTTATAGTAGACAGTTAGAAAAATGTAAACTGTTTATTATAAGGGGAGTTTTGTTATGGTAAGAAAATGTAAGGTATCATTTGAACAAAAACTGTTAATCAAATATCTTATGAGCTATTAGTTAATGAAATAAGAGTTAGAAAATGGATTAATATATAATATAAATCATCAAATGACAAATAATAGGATTATTAAATTTATAATAAATGAGAATTATTTTTTATAGGAAGGGTAATAGGATTAATATAAATGTATACTTGATACATAAATAGAAGTATTATATAATAATTAACTATAATAAATAATTGTGAATATATATGAATTTTTTAGATAGAACAGAAATTGGAGGGTATATAAATGAGTAACGTTAGGGTAAGATTTGCTCCAAGTCCTACAGGATTTGTACATATTGGAAGTTTAAGAACAGCTTTATATAATTTTTTATTTGCAAGACATAATGATGGAAAATATATATTAAGAATAGAGGATACAGATAGAACAAGATTTGTAGATGGTGCTATTGAAAATTTGATAGCATCTATGGAGTGGGCTGGAATAAAACATGACGAAGGTGTATTTGTTGAGGATGGTGAAGTAGTACAAAAAGGGGATTTTGGTCCTTATATACAATCAGAAAGATTAGATATTTACAAAAAATATATAGATGAATTAATTGAAAAAGGATATGCCTATTATTGTTTCTGTTCAAGGGAAAGAATAGATAAGGTTAGAGAAGAGCAAAAAGCTCAAGGTAAAATTCCAAAGTATGATGGGTATTGTAGAAGTATAGATATAGAAGAGGCTAGAGAAAGAATAGCTAATGGAGAAGAATATGTAGTTAGACTTAAACTTCCTGCTAATAAAAATATAGAATTTAATGATTTAGTAAGAGGAAAAGTAACTATAAACACTAATGATATGGATGATCAGGTGCTTATGAAATCTGATGGATTTCCCACATATCATTTTGCAGTAGTAGTGGATGATCATTTAATGGAGATTAGCCATATTGTTAGAGGAGAAGAATGGCTTCCATCTACTCCTAAACATGTATTTATGTTTGAAGTTTTTGGATGGGATACTCCTACTTATGTACATCTTCCAACAGTACTTAATAAGGATAAAAAGAAATTAAGTAAGAGACAAGGAGATGTATCAGTAACTGATTTTAAAGATAAAGGATATCTTCCAGAAGCATTAAATAACTATTTAGCTTTAGTAGGTTGGAGTCCAGAAAGTAATGAAGAAATATTCAATATGGAAGAACTGATAAAAGAGTTTTCCTTTGATAGGGTATCAAAAACCGGTGGAGTATTTGATAAAGATAAATTAGATTGGGTAAATGGACAATATATAAGAGAAACTAGTCTTGACGATTTAACACAGTTGACTATCCCATATTTAAAGAATGCAGGTTATATTGATGATAAAGATGTTGAGAATAGATATGATTGGATAAAGACTATGGTGTCTACAGTTAAGGAGAATTTGTCATATATTGCTGAAATAACTAAAAAGGTTGACATATATTTCAATCATGAAATTTCTTCAGGAGATGAAGAAGTAATAAATATTTTACAAGGAAAACAAGTTCCTACTTTACTGGATGTTTTTAGAGAAGAATTAGAAGAAATTGATGAAATAGATGAGGAGTTTGCCAAGAGTGTAATTAAGAAGATTCAAAAAAAGACTAAAATTAAGGGTAAGAATTTATTCATGCCTATAAGAGCAATGTTAACAGGACAACTACATGGGCCAGAGATGGTAAATATAATTTGGGTTTTAGGGAAACAAAATATACTTAAGCGCATAGAATATGTAGAAAATAGTATTTTAAATAAAAATATTGATAAGGAAAAGTAAATCTAGAAGACCTAAAAGAGAATAATCCTCTTTGGCTGAAAGGGATTATGGTAAGTATAGATTGAAAATGCACCTTTGAATTGCTTATTTGAAATAATAGTAGGATAAGTCGGTGGTACCGTTATAACTATAAAGAGGAACTTTAAGTTCAATTAGAGTGGAACCGCGGATAAATCGCCTCTATAATTATAGAGGCGATTTATCCTTTTTTTCTGTAAATATATTAATTTTAAATATTATATAAAAATTGTAAAATAATAAAAAGTATTAGAAAGAAGGATTGAATTATGTTTAGTAAAATCAAAGAAGATATAAAAACTATATATGAGAGAGATCCTGCTGCAAAGAATATGTTAGAAATAATATTATGTTATCCAGGATTACATGCTATAATATTTCATAGGATAGGTCATTGGTTTTATATAAGGAAATTGTTTTTAGTAGCTAGAATTATTTCTCAAATTTCTAGGTTTTTTACTGGAATAGAAATTCATCCTGGAGCAAAGCTTGGAAGAAGGATTTTTATAGATCATGGAATGGGAGTCGTAATTGGAGAAACAACAGAAATAGGTGATGATGTAACTATATATCAAGGGGTTACATTAGGAGGTACGGGAAAAGAAGAAGGCAAAAGACATCCTACTATAGGGAATAATGTAATGATAAGTAGTGGTGCTAAAGTATTAGGACCATTTAAAGTTAATGATCATGCGAAAATTGGAGCAGGAGCTGTAGTGCTTAATGAAGTACCGAGCTATTCTACTATAGTAGGTGTACCTGGAAGAATAGTGATTAGAAGAAAAAATACATCTATTGATGATATAGATTTAGATCAGGTGAAGTTGCCAGATCCAGTGGCAGAACAATTGAAATGCATGCAAAATAGAATAAGGAATTTAGAAGAAAAATTGAGAAATGAGGAGGAGAATGATGAAACTATATAATACTTTAACAAGAAAAAAGGAAGAATTTATACCGTTAAAAAAAGATGAAGTGACAATGTATGTTTGTGGACCTACTGTATATAATTATATTCATATAGGAAATGCTAGACCTCTAATAATATTTGATGTATTAAGAAGATATCTTAAATCGAAAGGATATAATGTAAAGTATTTAGTTAATTTTACTGATATAGATGATAAAATGATAAATAAAGCCTTAGAAGAAAATACAACAGTAAAAAAAATAGCTGATAAGTTTATAGAGGAGTATTATGAAGATGCAAAAAATCTAAATTTATTAGAAGGAGAAACTATACACCCTAGAGCAACAGAAAATATTGAAGAAATAATTCAATTTATTAAAACATTAGAAAATAAAGGCTATGCTTATAGTATTAATGGAGATGTATATTTTGATATTAGTAGATTAGATGATTACGGTAAACTATCTAATAAGAATATTGAAGAATTAGAATCTGGGGCAAGAATTGGAATAAATGCAGAGAAAAAAAACCCAATTGATTTTACTTTATGGAAAAATAAAAAAGAAGGAGAACCTGCATGGAAAAGTCCTTGGGGAGAAGGAAGACCTGGATGGCACATTGAGTGTTCAGTAATGGCAAGAAGATATTTAGGAGATACTATAGATATTCATGCTGGGGGGCATGATTTAGAATTTCCTCATCATGAAAATGAAATAGCACAAAGTGAAAGTTTTACAGGGAAACGCTTTGCCAATTATTGGCTCCATAATGCTATGATAAATGTAGAAGATATAAAAATGTCTAAATCTAAGGCTAATTTCTTCACAGTAAGAGGTGTAAGTGAAGAGTACGATTTAGAGGTAGTAAGATATTTTATCTTATCAAGTCATTATAGGAGTCCTATAAATTTTAGTAGGGAGATTTTAAATCAATCTAAGAATGGACTCGAGAGACTCTATAATGGAAAAAATCATTTAAAATATATATTAGAAGACTCTAAGGAAAAAGAATTAAATGAAAGAGATAATGAAATTATAAAAGATATTGAAGAATATAAAAATAAATTTATAGAGAAGATGGAAGATGATTTAAATACAGCTGATGCTCTTTCTGTGATATTTGAATTAATAAAGTACTCAAATACCAATTTGAATAAAGATGTTTCTAAGAAAGTTGTAGAAATAACTTATAATAACTTAATGGAATTAAGTAATATTTTAGGATTATTATATAAAGGAGAAGAAATTTTAGAGGAAGAAATTTTAAATCTTATACAAAAGAGGATAGATGCTAGAGCAAATAAAGATTATGCATTAGCTGATGAAATTAGAGATAGTTTAAAGGCTAGAGGTATCATATTAGAAGATACTAAGGAAGGTACTAAATGGAAAAAGGAAATATAATGGATAAAAAATGGACTGTTAGAGAGGTGAGAATGCTCTCACCTCTTCAATTAGCTTATATCGGGGATGCTGTTTATGAAGTTTTAATAAGAAACTATCTTTTAGAACATGAGAAATTATCAGTTAATAATTTGCATAAAAAAGCTATTAAATATGTAAAAGCAGAAGGTCAATCTAATATAATTCATGAAATGATGGATGAGTTGACAGAAGAAGAAATTGCAATAGTTAAAAGAGGAAGAAATACAAAGTCAGCTACTGTACCTAAAAATGCAAATATAAGTGATTATAGATATGCTACAGGTTTTGAAGCGTTAATAGGATATTTGTATCTTTTAAATAGACGAAAAAGAATAAAAGAAATTTTTAATAAAATCACAAAAGAGTAAAGAATATATATGAGGAGGATATTGTTATGAGTGATACAGGATATATAGAAGGGCGTAATCCTGTAATAGAATCTCTAAAATCAGGAAGAGATATAGAGAAGATTTTTATACAAGATGGAAATAAATCAGGGTCAATAAATAAAATAAAAAAAATGGCTAAGGATAAAGGAATTATGGTTCAGTATATTCATAAAAATAAAATACAATCTATGGCTAATACTGTATCTCATCAAGGGGTTATAGCGTTAGTATCTTCTCACAATTATAAAAGTTTAGAAGATATCTTTAAATTAGCTAAAGATAAAGGTGAAGAGCCGTTTATTGTTATTTTAGATGAAATTAAAGATCCTCATAATTTAGGTTCAATCATGAGGACAGCAGAATGTGTTGGAGCTCATGGAATAATAATTCCTAAGAGAAGATCTGTAGGGTTAACTGCAACGGTGGCGAAAACTTCTGCTGGAGCAATAGAATATATGCCAGTAGTAAAAGTATCCAATATAGCTAATATAATAGATGTATTAAAGGATGAAGGCTTATGGATATACGGTGCTGATATGTCAGGGAAGGAAAATTATTATAATACCAAATTAACAGGAGCTATAGGATTAGTTATAGGAAGTGAAGGTAGTGGAATGAGTAGGTTAGTTAAAGAGAAATGTGATGTATTAGTTAAAATACCAATGAAAGGTAAAGTTTCATCTCTTAATGCTTCTGTTGCTGGATCTATAATTATGTATGATATATTGAGACAACGGGGATTGAAAGAGTAAAATGAGTACAAATAAAAGAGAGTATCTTTTTGTAGATGGATACAATATCATTAATGCTTGGGAAAATCTAAGATCTATTAGTAAAATAAGTCTAGATTCAGCAAGAAATGAACTTATAGAAATCATGGCAGAATATCAATCTTTTACAGGTATAGAAGTCATTATTGTCTTTGATGCTCATTTAGTAAAGGGAAGCAATGAAAAGGAAGAAAAAGTATATAATATAACAGTAGTATATACAAAGGAAAAAGAAACCGCTGATGGATATATAGAGAAAAAACTAGATGCCATGGGAAGAAATAAGATAGTAAGAGTAGCTACTTCTGATTGGGTAGAACAACAAGTTGTACTAGGTAGAGGTGGGACAAGAATATCATCTAGAGAGTTAGAAATTGAAGTTAACAATATAAAAAAAGCTATAAGGAGAAAGAGAAAGAAGAATGAAGAAGCAAGTACAACTGAAGATAATTTATTAAAAGGTAGACTAAATCAAGAAATTTTAGAAAAGTTTGAAAAAATAAGGAGAAATCAGTAAATTTCTTGATGTATTGTTATTATTAATATATAATAATCTTATAAGTCTTATATTTGCAAGGATTATCTGGAGGCGATATTTGTGGGTTTAACTGTACAGAAAAAAATTTCCGAATTATACGAAGATGATTTTTTCTCAATGGATGATGGAGAAATAGTAAAAAGAGCTAAAGATGGAGATACCCAAGCTTTAGAATATCTTATAAAAAAATATAAAAATTTCGTAAGAGCTAAAGCTAGAAGTTATTTCTTGATAGGAGCTGATAAGGAAGATATAATTCAAGAGGGAATGATAGGCTTATATAAGGCAATTAGGGATTTCAGAGAGGACAAGCTTGCGTCTTTTAGAGCTTTTGCTGAACTTTGTATTACTCGACAGATTATAACAGCAATAAAAACGGCAACTAGACAAAAACATATTCCTCTTAATTCTTATGTATCTTTAAATAAGCCAATCTATGATGAAGAGTCTGATAGAACATTAATGGATGTATTATCTGGAGCTAAGGTTTCTGATCCTGAGGATCTTATTATAAGTCAAGAAGAATTAAGTAGAATAGAAGAAAAAATTGGGGAAATACTAAGTGAGTTAGAATGGGAAGTATTGATGTCTTATTTACAAGGGAAATCTTATCAAGAAATTGCTGTTGACTTGAAAAGACATGTAAAATCTATAGATAATGCTCTTCAGAGAGTGAAGAGAAAATTAGAAAAATCTTTAGAACAAAAAGAGGGGTAAGAATTAACTACTTTATTTATTGACAAGGAATTTTATACATAGTACAATGAAAAAGTAGTTTTGAATGCCCATGTAGCTCAGTAGGTAGAGTACTTGCATGGTAAGCAAGAGGTCACCGGTTCAATCCCGGTCGTGGGCTCCAATATAGTGTTTCGATATTAAGAAACACCCGGTATAGTTTACTTATAATTCAAATATTTAAGGAGGAATAATAATGGGTAAGGCTAAATATGAAAGAAGTAAGCCAC
>NZ_WSFU01000053.1 GCF_016820635.1 Anaeromonas gelatinilytica
AATTTTTTTCATGTTCAGTTATAGCTGCAGCTTTATTTATTTTACTTAATTCATATCTTAATTGTTCTAATTCCTTTACCTTCTTATGAATCACTTCTCCTACATTAATTAATTCCATATCTCCCCTCCTAATATAAAAGACACTCCTAGAATTTTTCTAGAAGTGTCCGCTGGATGTCCAGTAGGACTTTATTTAATTATTTATTAGCTCTGGATTTTCATATATTCATATATATTGCCTATAACTTTAAACTTTCTATATCCGTTTTCTCTGCATTTATCCCAGTGCCATAATGGGAACGTCAAGCCTTTTGTAAGTGTACAGCCTCTTATCACTTTACATCCCCATTGGTGATGATCTGTCCATATGATCTCAACAATTGTCCTACTGTCATCAATTGCAATATCTCCTTCATAAATCTCTTTTCCATTTTTATCTTTTAATCCTGTATATTGTCCCCTTGTTTCTTTCAATATTAAAATACATTCACCTAAGCTATCATTATCTTCTTGTATATAATACTCATCATTATCTTTATCATATAATAGATATCCATAAACCCACTTTTCTTTGTTTTCATACAATTCATGATGTGGATATATACCTCTAAACTTAATCTCTCTCATATCAATACGCCTTCTTTCTATCTTTTAATGTACATTCAGCTTGTATATTACCATTATGATTGCTTATTTTTATATTGAAGTAATCTAGATTATTGCTGTTATCTAAGTTTCTAAGTATATACTCTATATAGCTATTTATTTGATATTCTAACATTTCCCTTTTATTGTCCTCCATATTCTGCCTCCTACTCTATTCCATCAGCTTTTTGTTCTTCTCTTGTTATTTCTTCATAGCATTTCTATTGCTTGTTTTATATTTATTTCTTTTAACATTTTTCTTCCCTCCTAAGATGTTTTATAATAAAAGATTTGTTATCAATTATGATAAAATCTGTTATGTTATTTGACTGCTCTAATGTCTCTAAATAAATTCATTTGTTTAGCTCTTTTTTCTAAGCTATTCCAATCTATATAATCATCTATTAAATTAGGAATTTGAGCTTGTGTTGTAGCCCAATCTTTTCCGAATGTAGCTATCATATTATCCCAATCCTCAATATCATGTTCTTGTATATCTCCATACTTATCAATATGTCTAAGTTCATGGTAAATTAATGATATAATCTGTTCTTTTTGCATTTTCTCAATATAATAATTTCTTGTTTCTAATATATATTCATAGCCTAGCATGCTTTCTAATTGTTTATTTGCTTTTTTAATTCTTGCCATCCAATGTCTTTTCGGCTTGATTGAATCTGGTTTCTCCCAGTTCATATCCTCAATAAATAATATTTTATTTGGTCTAACATGTTTTAGCTCTTTAAATTTTTCTACTAATTTTATAGCTATGGATTTATAAATATAATTTTTTATCCAATGCTTTTCTCCGAACTTACTATTGTTTAATTTTCTAATATTTCTTATTTTGCCTGAGTCAGTAAGATTAGTATAGCTTATGTTATATCCTCCTGAAAATTCTATCTCTTCTATCTTTTCACCAGTATTTGTATCAACCACAATTAGATTTTTCATCTACTTCAACTCCTTCTAAATAATCTAGTAATATTCCATCTCTAGATACTAATTCTTTACAATTAAGTTTAAAATGTTCATAAGGAATACTTGCATATCCTCGCTTTCCTTTATTCTGTTGATATCTATTCCAGAACCACTCTATGTCCTTCCAATCTAGTCTATATACTTCTCTATGATTTACAAAAGATACTAGAACAAAAGCCCTTCCTCCATTTTCTGTCCATTCTTTCATAAATTCTATTTGATGAGGATGTATATTTTTAAGTGGAAATCTCTTCTTTTCATTCGTCTCTTTAGCATCAAAAGCTATAGGTATATTTTTATATACTCCTAAATAATCAAGTGTACTCTTTTGTTCAAAGAATCCTGTTATTCTTCCACCAGTCCTTTTAAGTACTTTTACTGGTGTAGCTATTTTCTGTATTAGTGCTATTCCTTTTCTTTTATAAACTATATTTGATAAATTAATTTGTTCTTCAAAAACGTCCCCTCTATGATATCCCATACTACTCACCCCTTAATATATTGCTATAAATATGCCTTTTCATTAAAGTTCCATCTAAAAGATACTTTAAATGCTTTATCATATTAATTTTCCGCCTGCTTTTTTAGATGTTC
>NZ_WSFU01000122.1 GCF_016820635.1 Anaeromonas gelatinilytica
CATCTTCATAAACAAGAGCTATCTTTTCTGGAGTTTTAGCAACTTGTTCTTCAAAATATTCTATGACAGTCTTTTCTGAATATACATCATCTTTAATACTACTAGGATTAAAGTCCTTTATAACCTTTTCTCTTTCAATCTTGTCTATCATATTTAAAGAACCTATATTTTCTCCTGGATTATTCACTATCTCTAGTAATAAATAATCTAATCTTTCTAAGATAAGTTTTATCTCATGAGCCGAGTATTTACTGGTATTATATAAGATATCAAAGGTTAAAGTATCTTTAACATCTACTCCTATACAAATATCATAATTTGTTTCTTCTCTTCCTGATTCTTCAATAATTTCAAAATCCATAGATAAATCCATTTCCGAATTTGATACATAATAATTTTCAAAAACAAACAAAGTATCAAAAAGTTGCCTTTCTATGGAACTTTGTTTTTGTATTTCACTTAAAGCATAATAATCATATTCTTGACTTTCAATAGCTTGTCTATCCATATCTTTTAATAAATCTATAACCTTGATGTCTCTAGTAGATCGTACACGTACTGGAACTGTATTTATAAATAAACCAATTGCATTCTCAATATTTTTTACTCTTGCATTACGACCCGAAACTACCTTTCCAAAGACAACATCATCACAAGCATTATATTTTTGTAATAATATCCCCCATGCCGTTTCTACTATTCTATTCAAAGTCATATTATGCTTTTTAGCAAAGTCCATGACTTTCTTACTTCTATCTAAAGTCATACTATGAACTACACAATTCCCCTCAGAGTTCGTTGGTTCACTTTCCATTGGAATAATATCTGCTACTGTATCATATCCAGATAGCAGGTTTCTCCAATAGTTTAAAGCTTTCCTATGATCTTGCCCCTGTAACCATTTAATAAAATCACCATAGGATCCAACCCCTTTTTTCTCTATAAGAACTTTATCTTCTAATTTTTCATAGTCTATGCCCTGATTCAATAATTCATAAAATCTAAAAAAATCACCTATAAGAATAGAATTACACCAACCATCTAAAAGTATATGATGGGAACTCCATAATATAACATATTCATCTTTGGTTATTTCTATAAGAGTTATACGAAGAAGACTATCACTTTCTAAATTAAAATCTCTTTTAACATCCTCCTCTTTAATAGTTTTTAAGACATCAGATCTTTCACTTGTGACTACATCTTGAATACTTTTCTTTTGTATTTCAATTTTTCTATTTTTCAAAACTACTTGCCATGGCTTTCCCGTAGATTTTGTTATAACTATAGCTGTTCTTAAAGCATCGTATTTTAAGGAGAGTAAAGATATACTTTTTCTAATATAATTCTCATCAATCTTCCCCTTTAATGTAAAAGAGTTCTGAATAAAGTAACTGGAATCCTCACTATTCTTTAACTTTTCAAATAAAATCCCTTCTTGAAGGGGAGATAGAGCATAAATACCTTGAATATTCTTCTTATTTTTCACTACTAATCTCCTTTCATATTTTCTATTTAGCAATTTTTCTAACTAAAAATATCCATTATATCCTCTAATTCCTGAGCTTCCATATCTGAAGCACCAAAATCTGACAATGTAGCTATTCTTTCCTCTCGACTACAGCAGTACTCAATAGTTTCGATTAATGATTCAATATATGAGTTACAGAAATTCCTTATGCTATCTCTAGTAAATTTACCTTCTTTATAATTCACATATCCATATAATTTATCATTATTTAATTGTATATCAATACTTATATCATGAGGAAGTTCATTTTCCTCTGCTATAGTTAAACCTGAACTTATGGAAGACATATTGAATATACTTTCTTCTTTTATATTAAGATTCATATCTCCCATATAGTTAAAAGCAATAGAAGGTATTGATCTTCTTTCTTCAAGCTTTCTATATTTCCATAATGCATATCCAATTCCTAAGTTAGGAACCCTTCTTAGCATCTCCTTAGTTTCTACTAAATTCTCTTCTAAAGTATCATAGCTTTGTAAATAAATTGGATAAATGCTTGTAAACCAGCCTAAGGTTCTATCTAGATGAATATTTTCATCAATATCATTTCTACCATGACTTTCTAAATCTACAGTAATTCCATCCATACCTTTCCACCTTTTAATTGCTAACATTAGAGAAGTTAATAATACATCATTTATATTCATATTATAAGCTTCTAATGATTCGTAAATAAGCTTATGAGTAATATCAGAATCAATTTCTAAACTTTCATAATTATAATTTCCCTTAGATAAATTAATTTCTCTTGGTAGTTGAGTATTATCAATATGAGAATATATGTCTTCCCAATATTTACTTTCCTTTTCAAATTTAAAACTTGATGAATATTCATCTAACATTTTTGACCATTGTTTATATGATGCTGTTTTACTTGGTAAAACTATTTCCTTATTTTCTTCAGCTAGATTATAACCTAATAAAAGATCTTCCAATAAAATTCTCCATGATACACCATCTATAACAAAATGATGAATCGCTATCAATAAATAATCGCCCTTACTCGTCTTAAATAATCCAATTTTCATTAGTGGACCATTTTCTAAATCCATAGTTCTTTGAATTTTAGTACATTCTTCTTTAATTCTATATTCAAGATTTGTCCAATTACTGCTATCAAAAACCTTAAAAGTATATTTCTTACTTTCATTCATTGGTAAAATAACTTGATTATTTTCTTTTAAAACAACCCTAAGCATATCATGAACTTTTACTAAAGCATCTAATGTCTTCCTTAAAGCAGATTCAGACAGTGACTTTTTGCTTTCTAATATTACAGCCTGATTATAATGATTCCTATTAGCTAAATTCCAATTAATAAATGTCTTTTGAATAGAAGTTAAATCCACCTCTCCGTTTACCTCTCCTTGTTCATACTGAATTGTTATTTCTTTTATTCCTTTAGCTAAACTTTCCACACAATGTAAAAGCATAATATCTCTAACAGAAATCTCATAACCTAATTCCCTAGCTTTTGATACCACTCTAATAGCCTTTATAGAATCGCCACCTAGTTCAAAGAAATTATCCTTTATCCCAACTTGTTTAACACCCAAAACTTCTTCAAATATATTACAAAGAATCTTTTCAACATCAGTAGTTGGAGCTACATATTCATCTTTTCTTACATATTCAATTTCAGGTAAAGATCTTTTATCAACTTTTCCATTTACAGTTAATGCTAT
>NZ_WSFU01000102.1 GCF_016820635.1 Anaeromonas gelatinilytica
TGTAGGGGATGAAATCCCCTGCCGTATTAGAAGGGTGCTCAGGTGCACGTATTATGCACCGTCAAAGGGAAACTAGGTTTTCTTGAGTTGCGCGGATACGCTTTTATCCGCCTTTTTAACTTTATATAATATTTTACAATTTTAAAATTTTTGATATAATTCTTATATATTATAAATTGGAGGTTATCATGTCTTATAAAAATATAGTACGAGCTAGGTACAGTGAAACAGATCAAATGGGTATAATATATCATGCTAATTATTTTAATTGGTTTGAAGTTGGAAGAACAGAATTTTTTAGAAATTTAGGGTATGATTATAAAAAACTAGAAGAAATAGGTATACTTTTGCCAGTGATAGATGTAGGTTGTAAATATAAAATTTCTGCTAAATATGATGATGAAATAATAATAGAAACTTGGATTGAAAAAATGAAAGGTGTAAAAATGGAATTTAATTATAATATTATAAGAAAAAAAGATAATATTATATTAGCAGAAGGGTATACGCTTCATGCTTTTGTAGATAATAATTTAAAACCAGTAAATTTTAAAAAGAAATATAATGATTTATGGAATAAATTATATAAAACAATAGAATAGGAGAGAAAAATATGTTAGGCAAGTTGATATTGTTATTCACATTGGTACCTATAGTTGAGCTCTTTATATTGTTTAAAATAGCAGAAGTGACTAGTGGTTTAGCTACTATATTATTAGTTTTATTAACAGGGATAGCAGGGGCATATCTTGCTAAAAGTGAAGGAAGAATAATAATTAATAGAATAAAAAATGAATTAAGTCAAGGTAGAATGCCTGGAAATGAATTAATTAATGGTTTATGTGTTTTAATTGGTGGAGCATTATTGTTAACACCAGGAATAATTACAGATATAGTTGGTTTTAGTTTAGTCATACCAATGACCAGAATAATGTTTAAAAGATATATTAAAGGAAAATTTGAAGGTATGATAAGAGAAGGACAAATACATTTTTATTATAATAGACGAGATAGGCGAGATTAATTATTAAAATATGGTATAAATTGTTGCAAACTTGAATAAAATATTTATTTAAGTCAACAATTTCTATAGAATCAAAATTGGCAACCAATTCTTAATTTTTTAGGCACACTATAAGGTGTGCTATTTTTTTTAGAGTAAACTTACTAAAGGTGTTGTATTTATTGATATTCCCATAGCAGTAAAATATATTAATATAATAATTAAAAGATTCTTTATAGTTCTTATCATTATAAATCCTCCTTTGAATGCCTGTTTTTTAATTTATTAATATGTGTATAAGGATAAAATTAGAACTTAAAATTTGAAAATTAAAGTATAGTATTTACCTTAAATAAATACTATGGTATAGTGTGTAGTGAATTATTATTAGTACATATTTTATTCGGTAATTAGTAAAAACTGAAGAGTAATTAGTGCAGTAAGGAGGGAATTATGGCTGTTGTAGTTCGTGGTTTAGCAATGGGAGAAATTACTTCTAAAGATGCTTTTAAATTACTTAAAAGGGAGTCAGTAGTAGGTATTACAATTGAAGTAACAATTTATTTTAGTATTGCAACTATATTTATGAAATATTTAATTTAAATAAAAAGGTTTTATTTATTAAATAATAGAATATGTAAGGAGAGATATTTATGAATCCACCAGTAGTAAAAGATAATATATATGAAGGTAAAGTAATAGATTTAAATCATAGGGGACAAGGGGTAGTAAAAATAGATGGTTTTGCCATATTTATAGATGACGGTATTCCTGGAGATATGGGAAATATTAAAATACATACAGTTAAGAAGAATTATGCCATTGGAGAATTTATAAATATAGAAGAATCATCAAAGTGGAGAATAAATGCTCCTTGCCATGTAGTAAATGAATGTGGTGGATGTCAAATTCAAAATATTGATTATGATAAACAATTAGATATAAAAAAGGAAAGAGTAATAAATGATATGAAGAGAATAGGTGGAATGGAAGACTTAAAAATCCATTATACCTTAGGAATGGAAGAACCATTTAGATATAGAAATAAAGCACAATTTCCAGTATCTAAAGGAGATAACTTTGTAAAAATCGGATTTTATAGAAGAGGTACTCATGATATAGTAGATACTAATTTTTGTATAATTCAGCATCCTATTACAGATAAAATAATAAAAGTAATAAGAAATTTTATGAAAGAATATAATATATCTCCTTATGATGAGAAAAGTGGGAAAGGAATAATAAGACATATATTAACTAAAACTTCATTTAAAACTAGAGATTTAATGATAGTGATAATAACTAATGGAGAAAAATTTCCCCATAAGGAAGAATTAATTAGTGAATTAACTTCAAGTATAGATGGAATTAAAAGTATAATTCAAAATATTAATAATAAGAGAAACAATGTGATATTAGGATATAAAACTATAACTTTATATGGAGAAGATAAAATAGTAGATTATATAGAAGATATAAAGTTTAATATATCACCATTATCTTTCTTTCAAGTAAATCCTATACAAACAGAAATCTTATACAATAAGGTACTAGAATATACAAATTTAGATGGGAAAGAAATAGTATTTGACTTATACTGTGGAATAGGTAGTATTTCGTTATTTTTAGCTAAAAAAGCTAAGAAAGTATACGGAATAGAAGTAGTAAAACCAGCCATAGAAGATGCAAAAAAAAATGCTGAAATAAATGGTATAGATAATGCAGAATTCTTTGTAGGAAAGGCGGAAGAGATATTTCCGAAATTATACAAACAGGGAATAAAAGCCGATGTTGTAGTAGTTGATCCACCAAGAAAAGGTTGTGATGAAAAAGTATTAGATACAATAGTAAAAATGAATCCTAAAAAAGTAGTGTATGTATCCTGCAATCCAGCAACCCTAGCAAGAGATTTGAAATATTTAGGGAAGAATGGATATAAGACATTAGAAATACAACCAGTAGATATGTTTCCTCATACGGTGCACGTAGAGACTATAGTATTACTAACTAGATAAGAACTGTACTTTAGAGATTT
>NZ_WSFU01000096.1 GCF_016820635.1 Anaeromonas gelatinilytica
TCGGTCTATAGACTTACCATTTTTTTAAATGAATGTAATCAAGTACAATTTAAGTAAAATTAATTTTTTTACTGGAAATTTGATGCGAAATCTCTGATTTTATGTATTGACTCTACAATAGTTGTAGACATTATGATATACTCAAATATAATTGAGTAAAGGACGCGAATCTGTTTATGGAAAAGAATTTAACCACAGGTGGTGTATTCAAAACCGTTGTGTATTTCTCACTACCGTACTTACTATCATATTTTCTTCAAACACTATACGGCATGGCTGACCTGTTTATCATCGGACAATTCAATGGAGTTGATAGTACGACAGCAGTTTCTATTGGAAGCCAGATTATGCATATGCTAACAGTCATGATTGTCGGTCTGGCAATGGGTGCTACAGTTATGATTGGACGCGCAATCGGTGCAAGAAATCATAATCAGGCATCCCTTGCCATTGGAAATACAATTACTCTGTTTATGGCTTTGTCAGTCATATTTACGGTAGTGTTACTCATTGCAGTAAATTCAATTGTTGCCATTATGTCAACTCCCGACGAAGCTATTTCAGAAACCGTTTCATATCTTACAATTTGTTTTGCTGGTATACCGTTTATTACTACGTACAACATCATCAGTTCCATTTTTCGTGGAATGGGTGACTCCAAAAGCCCTATGTATTTTATTGCAATTGCTTGCGCGTCTAATATCGCACTGGACTATCTTTTTATCGGGATATTTCAACTTGGTGCAGCTGGTGCTGCATTAGGAACAACATTATCGCAAACCATCAGTGTTATTGTTTCTTTAGTCATTATTATGAGGCGAAAAATAGGAGTAAGTCTTTCACTGGAGGATCTTAAGCCACAAAAAGATACCATGGGCAATTTGCTGAAAGTTGGTGTCCCTGTTGCATTACAGGATGGTTTTATTCAGATTGCTTTTATTGTGATTATTGTAATTGCAAATAAACGGGGACTAAATGATGCAGCAGCAGTAGGTATCGTTGAAAAAATTATCAGCATTTTGTTTCTTGTTCCATCTTCCATGCTGTCAACTGTTTCTGCACTTTCCGCACAAAATATTGGTGCTGATAAGCATGATCGTGCTCGTAAAACTCTACAGTATGCTACTTTCATAGCGGTTTCTTTTGGCACAATTTCAGCTATTATAATGCAATTTGCAGCCGAACCAGCTGTCGGACTATTTACAAATGATGCCAAAGTGGTTTTGCTCGGAGGGCAATATATGAGCGGCTATGTTTGGGATTGCATTTTTGCAGGAGTTCATTTTAGTTTTAGTGGCTATTTCTGCGCATACGGTTTATCTGGTATATCATTTATTCATAATTTGATTTCAATAATTTGCGTACGTATCCCACTTACATATTTGGCATCACAGTATTTTACTGATACACTTTTCCCAATGGGAATTGCATCTCCGGCAGGTTCAGCCCTATCAGTTATCATTTGTATCAGTGTTTTTGTTTGGATGAATAAACATCCCAACAAACTAATCCACTCATTATAAGTTTTAGATAGGAGGATTAAATAGATGGAAAAAAGCGAATTATTTCAAATTGGCGATGTTGCAAAGATGTTTCATTTAAGTGTTGGCTCCCTGCGCCACTACGAGAAAGCAGGACTATTGCAGCCGGAATATATTGACTATGAAACAGGCTATCGCTATTACAGTACTCGCCAGTTTGAATGTCTTAATACAATTCGATATTTGCGTGTGCTAGATATACCATTAAAACAAATTGCAGATTTTCTAAATAATCGAGATATTGATAAAATGCAGCTAATGCTACAGCAACAGAAAGAGATTGTTATTCGCAAGCAAAATGAATTAAAAATAATCGAGAACAAAATAGAACATCGCCTGAAACAGATTCAAGATGCTCTTTCTTCTGAACTTGACACTGTCCACATTAAACAGATTGCTAAACGACGTATTGCATGGATACAGAATACGCTCTCAATAAAATCTTACCTTGATTTAGAAACCTCTATCCGACAACTGGAGCAATATCAGCAAGATGCGGTTGTGTTTCTTGGGAAAGTTGGTGTAGGAATATCAAAAGAAAAACTATTGAATGCACAATATGACAAATATGATATGGTTTTTCTTCTTTTAGACCATGAAGATGTCTATGCAGGGACAATAGATGAATTACAGGAAGAAACCTGTGTAACACTGCGATTTTGTGGAAGCCACAAGGACGCCGCTGCACAATACGAAAAGCTGGCTGATTTTATAACGGATCACAAATTGCGTATTACAGGATTTTCGAAAGAAATTACGATGATAGATTATGGGATAACTGATGATACAAAAAAATTTGTAACCGAAATCCAAATACCAATTCAACCTATTTAACAGGATAGTGTCAAATGATTTATGAAAAAACAGAGCTAAAAAAATAAGCTCAAAAGAACCTTGAAACTGTAGATATTGATACTAAAAAGCTTTCCGAGGGCTTAGGGCGTCGCCCTAAGTACCTACAAGGGACTCGTCCCTTGACCCATTAACGGGCTCTGCCCAGACCCGTCCTCGCCGGAAGGCAGGAAAAGGGTGCAGTTGCCCCTTTTCTGCTAAATAGGATAATCCGTGAACTTTATGTCAAGCAACTTTCGCGGCATATCCTCGTGCCAAAGGCACTGCGGTATTCCACGGTTCACTTGACAACAGTTCCGCTCCTTTTTATATAACTGCTTGTTTCTGTAGATTGAGAATTGTCTGCTGTCCTAGAAAGATAAGAAGCTGCCATTTTCCTGGCATGTTATCACAACCGTTTAACATTTTAACCTCATTTAGAACTTTATAACCGGCATGTTTGTGAGGACGAAGAAAGTTGTAGTAGGCAACCCATAGAGACAGATCATAGTTTGCACCGTCGATGTTATCAAAACCATTTGTATGTCTATAAGAAGCCTTATATGTGCGGTTCAATCGTTCAATCATTTGTTTGTAGGAGCGAAATTTTGTTGACACTTCATCGTCGTTGGTAAGTCCAATTACCTGTGTAATCTCAATCTTGAATTTTTCACTAAACTCATGAAAGAACTGTTGGGCAGCTAATGGATAGGCACTGTACCCGTCCGCAATGAATTTAAAGTGCTCTGGCAATTCCCTAAGATGACGAAAAGCCATTCTCATAGCGAGGATGCAAGGACCGACACCACGGTTATCAGACACCTGATATCCGATGATGGAACGTTTTGCAGCATCCATGATGAAGCAGATATAGGCTTTTACCCCACGAATCTTAATATAAGTCTCATCGGCAGTAAATACCTTGCCGGTACCATAATCAAAGTTGTCTACGAAAGGTTTAATGCATATGGCGGCAGTTTTGCAGTAGTTGGCAATGCTTTGATGAGAGATGTCTATGTTGTAAAGGTCTTTTAGAGCCTGCTTGGTCTTTCTAAGCGACAACCCAAGATTTACATGAAGAGTAAGGCAGAGTGACATTGTGTTTCAATCAAATTTCGTGAACTTCAAATATGAGGCGTTCTTGGGGAGAGAGTTTAGATCCATCTTAAAGAAATCTATCGTGAATTCGCGATAGATGTAATGGAGCTTGTACTTGTTCTTGCCATAATCCTGTTTTAAATCTTTTTTATCGATCTTTTTCAGGTTGTGAAGATAATAAGAGCATTTAGGATTGACGCACTTGTGGATGATAAAGTGCTTACGGTCTTTCTTTGGTACAAGAGCGTTTGAACAGTGTGGACATCGTAAAACATTGGTCTTGGAAAAACGGTTGTCTTTTGTTGGAGAAAAATGAGACTGGCATACTTTGCACAGCACCTGGCTTTTCTTTTTACCATCGTTCCACATGAGATACTGGACAGGAACATTACAGGCAGGACAGTGACAGCTTTCCGGGATGTCGCAGCAACACGGCGGAAAACAGGTCTGATAACCTTGTTATAGCGCTGCTTGTAGTATGAAATAAGATCTGTCCATTCCCAGTCTTGTTTAAAGGAATCAATTCGTGGAAGCTGATCGATCTTGAATTTTTCGTATTTTGGAGAGTGGGAATCATCGAAAGCCCACTGTTTGAGAGGGATATATCTACAGATAAAGTTAATAAGCCAACAGATTTGTTTATGTTGATATTGAATAAGTTGAATTAAATAGAGTATAATGTCCATAAGCAATGATTACCTTTCGTATTTTATTGAGTGTGGTGCTTACATTATACACAAAAAGGGAGGTCATTGCTTTTTTGTTTAAAAAAGTTTTGAAATCCTTGTAACTACAAGGTTTTATATAAAAAAATAGGTAGTAAATTTGACACTACCTTTAACAGAAAGGAAGTATATATAATGAAGAAATTTATCGTTGACGAAAAAGTATTTGAAAAATTACCTGAATATTGCCTTGGTATTGTTGTTGCTAAAGGTATTGACAATCACTCTTTCAATAATCGCATTGAGCAGATGCTTGATAAACAGATTAGAAAATTTGCTGACGCTTATCAATCTGTAAATATCCGAGAGCTGCCTAATATCAAAGCGTATCGTGATGCTTTTTCTGTATTAGGTATAAATCCTAATAAATATATGTGTTCTATTGAGGCTCTAGCAAAAAGGGTTCAGAAAAACGTACAACTTCCCCATATCAATTCTATTGTAGACATTGGCAACGCTTTTTCTCTAAAATATCATTTACCAATGGGTGCACATGACATTGACAAAATGGAATCAGACATCGAAATTCGTTTTTCCACAGCACAGGATTATTTTCTTGGACTAGGAGAAAATCAAGCGGTAGCTATGCCAGAAGGGGAATTGGTTTATATCAGCAGGCATACTGTTAAAACCAGACGGTGGATATGGCGTCAAAGCGAAGACGGAAAAATCACTGAGGAAACGAACAATGTATTTTTCCCTATTGATGGATTTGAAAACTTAAATTATGAACAGATATTAAAAGCACGAGATGAATTGGCTGATTTTCTCCGGCAAGAATTTGATTGTGATGTGCTAACAGGATATGCAAATCGTGAAGCAAATGTATTTTGCTACTAAATAAAATGCAGGTGTAAAATGAATAAATCTGAACAATGGATATTATGTCCTATATGTAGAAACAAAACTCGCTTAAAAATACGAGAGGATACGGAACTAAAGAACTTCCCACTATTTTGTCCTAAATGCAAGCAGGAAACTCTAATTAACATAAGACAACTAAATATGTCAGTTATCAAAGAGCCAGACGCAAAGACGCAGAGCCGATAACCCGTTATCTATTTACGGATTATCGGCTTTTATTTTTGCAAACTATATATGCAACGCAACTGGTGACTGATTGTAACACGAACACAAAACCGTTGTTTGCTGGCAGTGTTGCGTTCCGAACCTTAACGGCGGTTTTGAAGTAGTAATTAAATCCGCCATTTCCTTTTTGAAAAATCGGAATACAGAGAGTCGCCCTTTTTAAGGACACGGCGGTATCTTAGGAGGTATCACTGTGTCTATTTTTACTTTCTATCGCCCCCATGTGCTTCATCAATTAAAAAAAGCATAACCCCTCCACTGGAGTACTATGCCTTTTTAGATGAACATACACATCAATCTATAATTGCTAATATTTCACTTGTGCCCGGTTGCGCTATGCGACCGGGCATTTTTGCGCTTTTAAGACCTCATTGTCGCTCTCCACCGCCGTTCTTTTGATTTCAGCAAAACCCCAAAATCGAAAGGATGGTAAAACTATGAAAACACTTAATCTGAAAGATTATTACCCCCACTACACTCAGGACACGTTTGTAGACGTACCTGACGAGTTGTTAGCTATCTTTGAAGAATACACCAGAGCTGAAGCGGCATATGAGAGAAAGAAATACCGCTACAAAGCTCACTACTCTCTTGACCGTGGCGATGGAATTGAACATGACATCTTGTTTGTGTCTCTTTCACCCGATGAGATTTACGAACGTAAGCTTACAAGTCAGCAGCTCCACTCTGCCATTGCCTCTCTGCCGGACAAACAGGCAAAGCGAATCTACGCTCATTATTTTATGGGCATGAGCAAGACTGCCATTGCCAAAGCAGAAGGCGTAAGTGAAAAAGCTGTACGTATTGGTATCGAAAGAGGATTACATACCATAGAAAAATATTTGAAAAGTTTTTTCTAAATCATGTTCCGTTTTCTAAAGAAAAAAGTCAGGACATATAGAGGGAGATAAAATTCTTCCCTATGTTCCTTGACAACCGAATATACGGTATTTTGAGTACGAAACTTATGTGGCTGAAAAGCAAAGCGACATAATGGGCAGCGCCATGAAGACTGCTGTAACACTCTTGCTAAAGTAGGAAACCAAATAATTGGTTAAAGCCTTTATAAGCATGGATTACAGCAGTTGGAGCGTTAAATGCAGCCATTAGACCGAACGGTGGCACGTTCGCCACAATAACACACATAGGGTATAATGATACTTTCTCACGACCTCCCGCAGACTTGAGGGGGAGTTCCTGTGGTATACGTAGTTTTGGGACAAGCATACGGTATTACGGGACTATGATGCCGAGCCAACGGCAGCTCAAAATATCCCCATGCCGGGGTGCGTGGCAAATACGGCAAACAGACAAAACTAATCGCACCGCATTTTTGCTTTATGTAAATTTGCGGTGTGTTTGGTTTTACTCTTATTGATACAGTGACAAACTTTTCATAAATGTTATATATGCTTATACTTTATGTAAGCAAGACACTTGGAGGTGATTGCGAATGGAAAATATCATAAAAACAAACGAAGAACCAACTACTCCTTCTGCTACTACTCAAAATGAAGTATATGTTAAAACAAAAGCTTATCAAGATTTCATAAATGTACTTTCTCAGATTATTGAAAAACACGGTACAGAAGTTTTAGATGAAATAAATCGTATTGTTTAAAAGAACAGTATTTATTGATGTTTTCCAATAATTTATTGGAGGTGACTACTATGAATAGGAGTGGAAAAAAATGCGTTCTTTACCCTCGTGTAAGTACTGAAATGCAGGTTGATGGGTTTAGCTTAGATGGGCAGAAAAACAGTTTGAAAAGGTTTGCTGACAGAGAAGAAATGGAGATTTTAAATATTTATGAAGATGCTGGAAAATCCGGTAAATCCATAGATGGCAGACCTGCATTTAAACAAATGCTATATGATATTGAAAATGGATTAGAAATTGATTACATTTTAGTTTATAAGCTCTCTCGATTTGGTAGAAATGCAGCCGATATTTTAAATTCTTTGGAACACGTCCAGTCTTTTGTCGTTAATCTAATTTGCATTGAAGAAGGAATTGATTCATCCCAAACAAGCGGAAAGCTTTTAATATCTGTGCTGTCTGCCGTTGCTGAAATAGAGCGTGAAAACATCCTTGAGCAGACAATGAATGGGCGAAAAGAAAAAGCCCGCCAAGGTGGCTGGAACGGTGGGTTTGCGCCCTATGGTTACTACCTCAAAGATAAGCAGCTCTATATCCAAGAGGAAGAGGCTGAGGCGATACGCATTATTTTTGACAAATATGTAAATGGTAATATGGGATTTTATAAAATCGCAAACTATCTGAATTTGCAGGGTATCCAAAAGGTAAAATGAGATAACGGCACTCTCTCCCAATGGAGTACGCATTTTGTCAGAATGATCATTGATAACCCTGTTTACTGCGATAAAATCTCTTATGGCAGGCGTGTCCGAGAAAAAGTAAAAGGCACTAAGAACGAATACAGGCAAGCTCCACAAGATAATTATATTATTGCCGAAGGACAACATGAGGCGATTATAAGCGAAAAACTATGGAATGAAGTACATGAAAAGCGAGAAATAACAGGTGTAAAATCCCCATCCAAAATAGGTCGGAATAGAGCACACCTATTAAGTGGTATTTTAAAATGTCCAAAATGCCATGGCCCGATGTACACCAATAAACATGCTTGGACAAACAAAGACGGTACATATAAAGAGATTTACTATTATGTGTGCAGTAAAACTCGAACAGCACGAGGAAAAAGCTGTGACTATAAAGCTATGCTCAAAAAAACTGACATTGAGCCGCTGGTTATTGAAGCAATCCGAGAGCTGATTAAAAATCAGGATTTTGCATCAGAAATCAAATCAAGGATAGGCAAGGAAATTGACACTTCCACTCTAAACAGAAAACTAAGCAATTATGAATCCAAGCTGCAAGAGGTTGAGCTTAATAAAACCCGTCTTGAAAATGAAATTGACAGTCTACCGGAAGAAACTCGTTTTAGAGAACGCAAGCTCCATGATATGACCCTCTGGCTTGATGGACTATATGACATCATCGTAGAGCTGGAAGAAAAGATTGAGGATGTAAAGCTGCGTCGCAAAGCCGTTGAGCAAGATGCTATCACACTGGAAAACATCTACACCCTACTGGCGAACTTTGATAAAGTGTATGATAAAATCACTGATGAAGAGAAAAAATCCCTAATTTCTTCGTTAATCAAAGAAATAGAGATTTTCCCATGTGACGAGGCTGAATTGCCTTTGAAATCTATTTTATTCAATTTTCCTGTTTATAAAGACGGTGGATATGTTTGTGGATTTTTGTGGGACAAAAGTACGCACGTCTCAACGTGCACCGTATGATTAAATTAAAATTTTTTCTATATTTAATCATATCTATGTATAACTTTG
>NZ_WSFU01000061.1 GCF_016820635.1 Anaeromonas gelatinilytica
TTTTTTTAATAATTACATTGTTTTATTTTAAAATTTTATCTTGACATATTACCAGGTTGCTTTTAGAATTAATTATATATTATCACATAATTATGGAATATAATAGTATTTTTATAACCTTTTATTTACAGATTATTTAATAATATGATATCATATCATATATTATGGTTGTTCAATTTTATATATGTTAAATTAGAAATATAAAATAATAAAATTATACACTACATTGATTATATGTAGTGTATATGTAAAGCAAGTGTTTCCAAAGGTTTAAAGCCTTGGGACACTAGATATTTAAGGGAGTTGTTATTAATGGATTATTATGATGTTCAATCTGCTATAGCTATATTTGGTATGATAATAGCATTTGCATATTTAGGTATATATACTTATGAAAAATCTTATGATAAGCAAGTGAAATTTAACTATAGAAAGATTTTTATTATAGTAGTTATAATTTTTTTTATTGTTATAGGATTAATTAAAAAATAACTATAAAAAGGAGATTGGCAATTATGATTGCTAAAGGAAAAATTATAGGAGTAATAATAAGTTCTATTTTACTTATTATTTACTGGTATTTAGGTGTATTTCAGTCAGACATTAATATAATTATAAAGCTAATACCATTTATAGCACTTAGCATCTATATTCTTAATAAAGACAAAAGTAATAAGTAAAGATAAATAAATTTAGATTAAAGATAGTACCCTCATTAATAAGTGTTAATGAAAAGAGTGGATTTAATAAGTTATTTATCACAGAAGATATAATAAAAAAAATTATAAAAATAATTTCAAAAAATTCAATAAAAGTGAGTAGAATTAAAATAATAAATATTTTATGAATTAAAAAGAAAAGAGGATGAAGTGTATTTATGGAATAAGCAATCATAATTAGCAATTTAATTATAATCGTTGTAAGTATAATAGGAGTAATTTTGCCAAGATATATACCAGAACACCTAATTCTACCAGACAAAAATAGATATATTGTTAAAGAACCTAATTTATTTAGAAGGACCAAAGAAAAACAACTTTCAGCTTTGGGATTGTATTTTTTTCTAGTTGGACTTTTAAGTTTTTTAAACATTAAAATTTCCTTCATAAAATTAGATAACCTTCTAACAATACTAAATATTTTATTCTACTTTTTAATACCGTTTTTTATTATAACTAAAACAAAAAAAAATAAAAATGATGTATTTATTGAGGACTGAGGGTTAACGTAAGTTGATTTGAAATATATTATATGAATTAAAATAGTTTATAATAGAAGTTTGTCATAATGATACTTTTGACAAATTCAATCTGAAGTTATATTATTGCATAGTTTATAAATAATGTGCAACATACAGCATATTTTATAATATCAATTAACCAGATAATTAATTACCTCTTTGTTTGTAAACCTTAATTGTTTAGGAAATTCATTATTTCTTTTTGATAAGAGTGCAAAGTATCCTTCCTCTTCAAAATTCTCTTTAATCTTTGCATCATTAAACCCTAATCTTGTTATCAATTCATAATAAAAATCTTTATAATTGACTATATTTTCTGATACTAAATGAAAAATTCCTTTTAAATTATTTTCTATTATATAGCATAATTGTCTTGCTATGATTACATCAGTGTTTGTATTATAAAAAAGTTTTGGATAGATAATAACATCCTTATTATTGTTAAGTGAGTTTAGAAGTTCTCTCATCCTTGGAGAATTCTTTCCCCAAACTTGGGGAAGCCTTAATATACAAGCATTTTCATGTAATAGCTCAATCATCTTCTTCTCACATTCTATCTTATATTGTCCATAGTCAGTTTGAGAGTTCGTGAAATCATCTTCAGAATGAGATCTACTGAAATCACTATCAAATACATTCGTAGTGGAGAAAAAGTATAAACTACCTCCATTCTCCTTCAAATATTCAGCAACTTTAATATGCACTATCAATTGTCTATTAAAATCTCCTCTTAAACATGAAACTATAATATTTGGCTTCAAAGTATTCAATATACTACTTATGTTATTTGAATCTTCGATGTCAAGCTTGAAATTTCTTTCTTGATTCAATATTATTGGATTTTGATAGTATGTTGAATAAACCTCAAACTGGCTATATTTATTCATTTCTTTTATTATTGCGGACCCTACAAGTCCACTTCCACCCAATATCAAAACCTTATGCATAAAAATCATCTCTCCTTAATAGACTTATTCGTATTGTAATACTAATATGACATTTTAAACTTCTATAAAAAGTATTAAAATTCCTTTAATTTAACATAAATAATTTACCATATATGATAATTCTTGATTATGATTCAAATAAGTTTGCCATAATTACCACTATGACGACTACTTTTAAGCTATCTATGAGAGTTTCCTCATTTTTTTCGGGAAGAAAAGAAATAAAAAGATAGGCATTTGTACAGATACCTATCTTTTTGACAATAATTATTCCCCATGCTTTTTCATTAAACTAATTAATATATCATTTTTATCTAATTTATGAGTGGCCTTTACAAATCTAATCGTTCCAGTCTTTCCTCGCATAACAACTGAATGGGTAGTAGCTTGATTATTTCCTTTATATACTACTCCATCTAATAAATCTCCATCACTTATTCCTGTAGCGGAGAAAAATACTTCTTCTCCTTTTACTAAATCATCTAATGTAAGTATTCTATCTATATCTTTCTGTGTAAGTCCTAAATCATTACATCTTTCCATTTCTTCATCACTTCTAACATTTAGTTGACCTTGCATATCTCCACCCATAGATTTTAATGCTGCGGCTGAAATAACTCCTTCTGGTGCGCCTCCAATACCCATAAGTATATCTACTCCAGTATCTTCAAAACATGTGGCTATTGAAGCTGCTACATCTCCTTCTCCAAAAAGCTTTATTCTCGCTCCAATTCTTCTTATTTCTTTTATCAAATCATAATGTCTATCTCTATCTTGAATTATCACCGTTAAATCTGATATGTCCTTATTTAAAGCCTTTGCTACAGATTTTATATTATCTTCTACCGAAGCTTCGATATCTATTTTTCCTTTAGCCTTAGGACCTACAGCAATTTTTTTCATATATGTATCTGGTGCATGTAACAAACAACCTTTTGGAGCCATTGCTATAACAGCTATTGCATTCGGTAATCCTTTAGCTACTAATGTTGTTCCATCCAATGGATCTACAGCTATATCCACCTCCATAGAATCTTCATTCCTTGCTCCAATCTCTTCTCCTATATAAAGCATAGGAGCTTTATCTTTTTCACCTTCACCTATAACTACTGTGCCCCTTATATCTGCTAAATTAAATGCACTTCTCATTCCATCTACTGCTGCCTGATCTGCTGCTATTTTATCTCCTCTTCCCATATATTTAGCAGATGCCAATGCTGCTATTTCTGTAACTCTAACTAGAGACATAGCTAAATTTCTATCAAGTTTCATCTAATTCATCCTTTCAATAACCTAATTTTTAATATTCCTTTTCACAGACTTTATCAATTTATAGTATACTCCCTAGATAAGTATTTATCAACTGATTAGATATTTAATTATGTTTAATTTAATTTATTTCTGCTATAATAATAAACAGAATGAAAAAACTTACTAGACAAAAAGATTATTTGCTAAAGGAGGCTAATGATGAAGAAAAAGCCATATAATATTTTTTTATTGATATTGTTTACATCAATTATCGTATTTATATGTGGCTGTGGAATTAATGCCAATAAAGGAGAACCTAATGACGAAGATATAGAAAAAGAAGAACCTAATGAGCCGATTAAAGATGAAAATCTTAAGGAAAGTTATTTAGAATCAACAGTAAAAATAAATTCTGAAGGCCTAAAAGTAGTAACAAATCCATCTGATATATTAGTATTAGCTAATAAGGAAAGAAATTTACCACCTGACTATGAACCCGAAGATTTGATTAATCCAGATATACCTTTTGTTCAAGGACAAGATAGTCCTGTAAGATTTATGCGAGAAGAGGCTGGATTGGCTTTAGCTAAAATGTTTTCTGAAGCTGAAAAGGAGGATATTATATATTACGGACGATCAGGATATAGATCCTATCAGATACAACAAACATTATTCAATAATTATGTAGAAGCTCATGGCGAAGAAGCTGCTAATAAATTTAGTGCCCGTCCTGGACAAAGTGAACATCAAACCGGGCTTGCAATGGATATTACCAGTGAATCAGTTAATAATCAATTAACTGAAAAATTTGGTGAAACAGAAGATGGTCTATGGCTTAAGAAAAATGCCCATAAATTTGGATTTATTCTTCGTTATCCTAAAGGAAAGGAAAATATTACAGGATATCAATATGAACCATGGCATTTCAGATATGTAGGTAAAAAAATTGCAAAGGAAATATATGAATTAGATGTTACTTTAGAAGAATATTTTAGGGACTACTATTAAGTAGCCCCTTTTAACATTAATTTAATTGTTCTTTAAATTGTTCTAATTCATTAATGGGCATACTGCATGTAAAGTTTTCACATATATATACTGTAGTTTTATTATCTATTAATTTTTTCTCTTTTATATCTGATACTATTTTCTGTAATCTTAAATCTCCATCATTTACGACTATAGAAATAAACGGTAAATATCTATCATTTATTTCCTTTATTATACTTTTATATAATCTATCTTTTTCATCTACTGATATTACTATAGATTTTCCTGATTTCATATAATACATATAAGCAATCAAGAAAAAGGAATGGGAAAAAGGATTATTTTTTATTTCTCCAGAAAAATTTTTCACCATATTTCTAAATTTTTCTGTATATTCTTCTCTTTCTGCCATTCTATCTATTCTCAACATATTCAATGCCGCTACTGAATTTCCTGAAGGAATTGCTCCGTCATATATTTCTTTTGGTCTTAATACTAATTCTTCTGCATCATGTCCATAAAGATAAAATCCACCTTCATTATCATCCCAAAACAAGTTAAAACTTTCCTCCATAAGTTGTTTAGCTTTATTTAAATACTCTACGTTAAAAGTTGATTCATATAATTCTATCAATCCCCAAGTAAGAAAGGCATAATCATCTAAATAGCCTAAAAATTTAGCTTCTCCATCTCTATATCTAGCTAAAAGTCTTCCTTCATCATTAAATAAATTTTTATATATAAACTTTATTGACTTTTCTGCTGCTAAAATATATTCTTCTCTATCTAGTACTCTACCTGCCATTGAAAGAGCAGCTATCATAAGTCCATTCCAAGAAGTTAATACTTTATCATCTTTATGGGGATGAACTCTTTCTTCTCTATATTTGAATAGTTTTTTTCTCATTTCTTCTAAACCTATATTCTCTTTTTTAATATCCTTTTCTATTAAATTAGGTATATTTTTCCCTTCAAAATTACCCCTATCTGTTATATCGTAGTACTCACAATATATTTCCCCATTTCCTTCTCCTAATACTTCTTTTATTTCCTGTGGAGTCCATACATAAAATTTACCTTCTTCCCCTTCTGAATCAGCATCTTCTGCTGAATAGAATCCACCTTCTTGAGAAGTCATATCTCTAAGTACATATGTAATTGTCTTTTTAGCTATTTCCTTATATAATATATTTTTAGTTGCCTGATAAGCTTCTATATAAGCCATTACTAATAATGCATTATCATACAACATCTTTTCAAAGTGAGGTATCAGCCACTTTCTATCTACTGAATATCTTGAAAATCCAAATCCAATATGGTCAAATATACCACCTTTATATATATTTTCTAAAGTTTTAGATACCATTTTTATACTGTCTTCATTTTCTGTATATTTCCAATATCTTAATAGAAATAATAAATTATGAGCCATAGGAAATTTAGGTTTATCTCCAAAGCCTCCGTATCTTATATCAAAACTTCTTTTATTTTGAATAAATATATCCTTTAAAATCGTTTTTTCTAGACCTTCTTCTTTTTCAATATTTGACCTATTTAAAGCTTCCATTATATCTTCACTTGATTCTATCAATCTCTCTTTTTCATCTAGCCAAAGATTGTTTATCTTGTGTAATATTTCCGTCAACCCAGTGCGACCATATTTACTTTTCTTAGGAAAATATGTACCAGCATAAATAGGTTTTTGAGAAGGTGTTATAAATACATTCATAGGCCATCCTCCATGTCCTGTAATAGCCTGAGTTATATTCATGTATATATTATCTAAATCTGGCCTTTCTTCCCTATCTACTTTAATAGCTACAAAATTTTCATTTAATACTTCTGCGACTTCTTCATCTTCAAAAGATTCTCTTTCCATAACATGACACCAATGACAAGTTGAATACCCTATAGATAAAAATATGGGTTTATCTTCTGATTTAGCCTTCCGAAATGCTTCCTCTCCCCAAGGATACCAGTCAACTGGATTGTAAGCATGTTGAAGTAAATATGGTGATTTTTCATTTGCAAGTCTATTAGACTTTTTATTGTTCTTCATAATAACACCTCATTTTAAATTAATTATTTGTATTTTAATTTTTAGTATTACCTTCTATTTAATATATACTCATTAATAAATGTCTTGACTCTTAACTATATACTCAATTACTACTAATATAATGCTTTATAAAATTACTTATAATTTATGTATTAAATATATCATTAATATTTTTCTGAAAATTTACCATTAATAAAATACTTAAACCATAAAAAACAGTTATAAATTTACTTCCTAAAGTGAAAACTATATTATATATTGGAGGTAACTTTTATGGAATTAGAACCTAAATTGTATCATTATTTTGTAAGACCTAAATGGTTTTCAAAGTTTTTTTATAATAGATTATTTAATAATTCTATTGATTTTATAAATAAAAAAATTCTTGATTTTGGATGTGGTATTGGCTCTATTTCATGTATATTTCAACCAGAAATGTATATTGGATTTGACTGTGATGATAAAAGAATAGAATATGCTAAAAAGCTATATCCTAACTATAAATTTATGACAATTAAAGAAAATAAATTTCCTATATCAAAGAATTCCATTGATTATATTATAATCTCATCAGTACTTCACCATATTCCCACTAATACATTAATTAACTATTTGGAAGAATTTAAGAGAATTCTAAATTCCAATGGTAGTTTAATAATAGCAGAGCCATGTTTTTATGAAAAAAATAGTTTGTCTAATAAATTTATGTCAACTTTTGACAAAGGTAAATATATTAGAAATGAAAAAGATTACTTAAATATATTTAAAGATGCTGACTATAACACAAAAGTTATAGAAAGATATAATCAACTTTTCTTTTATAATAAAATTATATTTTTAGCTTCTCCTATAAATGATAAATAGCAATTAGCTTAAGCTAATTGCTATTTATCATTTATTTTCTAGAATTATATACATACTCTTATATACATATTCCTTCTTGCAATATTAATAAAAACATAATATCATATATATTTAATGAATACTTATTTTAATAGTAAATCTATGTTTAAAATTAAGAAATTTTTAAGATTCTAGTAAGTTCATATTAATATTTAAGTGTTATTATTATATTAAAGTAATTAATAAATTTGGAGGTAAAATTATGTTTTTCATTGAATTATTAAAAACAATCATTTTAGGAATCGTGGAAGGAATCACTGAATGGCTTCCAATAAGTAGTACTGGGCATATGATTTTAGTAGAAGAATTTATACAATTGAATGCCTCAGATGCATTTAAAGAAATGTTCTTTGTAGTTATTCAATTAGGTGCTATAATGGCCGTCGTTCTACTCTATTTTCACAAATTAAATCCTTTTTCTCCTAGCAAATCAACTAAGGAAAAAATAGATACTGTTTCTATATGGTTTAAAGTGGTCGTTGGAGTTATTCCTGCTGCAATACTAGGTTTATTATTCGATGATTGGTTAAATGAGCATTTATACAATTATCAAACTGTTGGAATTATGTTAATTTTTTATGGTATTTTATTTATCATAGTAGAAAATCGTAATAAAGGTCGTGGAAGTAAAGTCAAAACATTTAAGGACTTAAGCTATAAGACAGCATTTTTAATCGGTGTATTTCAAGTACTAGCTTTAATTCCAGGCACATCTCGTTCTGGTGCAACTATAATTGGTGCTATTATACTTGGTACATCTCGTTACATAGCTGCGGAATATTCTTTCTTCTTATCTATTCCAGTGATGTTTGGAGCCAGTGCATTAAAACTAGTTAAATTTGGATTTGCATTTACTGGTATGGAGATAGCAATTCTATTAACAGGTATGGTGGTAGCTTTTGCTGTTTCTATTATAGCTATTAAATTTCTATTATCTTATATCAAAAATAATGATTTCAAATCTTTTGGTTGGTACCGTATCATCTTAGGTATTTTAGTTATTGGATATTTTATTTTATTTGAATAAAATTAATGGTCTGAGTAGTATATACTACTCAGACCATTTTATCTTTTATGCTCTTATAACTTCAATATCGTATCCATCGGGATCGGTTATAAAATAGTATTTAGGTTTACTTCCAGGCAATCCCATTAATTCTGTAACCTTATATCCCATTTTTTTATGTTTTTCTCTTGAGCCTTCTAAATCATCTACTGAAACTGCAATATGACCAAAACCATTTCCTAATTCATAAGACTTTTTCGGATTATAATTATAAGTTAATTCTAATTCATACATCCCTGATTCATCACTTAAAAATACTAAAGTAAATTCACTTTCAGGAAAATCCTTTCTTCTTGTTTCCTTAAATCCTAATGCCTCTTGATAAAATTTTAAAGATTTCTCTAAATCCATGACTCTAATACAAGTATGTAGAAACTTATACTTCATATTATCCACTCCTTATTTTTTATTGTATTTATATGATATCATATTTAAAATAATTCATTATTCTCTAATTAATGTTTTCATATCCTATAATATAATCCTTTATCATATCTGGTATCCTAGAGTTATTAAAACTATTTGAAGTCGGATTGTGCTTATGGTCTATTATCCTAAAATTTATATTTTAGGCATATTTTTATCTTTCTATTCCATCCCTTGCTTCTACTCCATCAGTATAATAATGCTTTATTTCCTTCATTTCTGTTACTAAATCTGCTAATTCTATAAATTCTTTAGGGGCATAACGCCCAGTAATTATTACTTCTACATTCTTACTTCTTTCATCCAATACTTTTAACACTTCCTCTACAGACAATAATTTATAGAATATTGCTATACTAATCTCATCTAATACTACAATATCAAATTCTCCCTTTGATAATATATCTCTACATTTTTCAAGTCCCTCTTTTGCCAATTGAATATCCTTTTCTTCAGGATCCTTATTTATGAAACAATCTCTACCAAATTGTTCAATTTGAAGATTCGGTAAGTATTTAACAGTTTTTGTTTCGTTATATTTCATACTTTTAACAAATTGACCTATATAAACTTTCTTTCCAGCACCTATTGCCCTCAATGCTAATCCAAAGGCAGCAGTAGTTTTTCCTTTGCCATTTCCTGTGTAAATATGAATATATCCTTTCTCCATAACTTAATCATCCTTTCTATTATTTCTTATGACTATATTATATCCTGTGAATAATATTATGAAAACCTATATTTATACTTGTCACACTTTCAAAAACTCATCATATGATGTATTGAAAGAATACAGGAGGTGATATAAATGGATTGTATTCCTAATAAAAATAAAAAAAAACCTGATGATTGTAAGAAATTACCTGGTACTATTCTTCGTATAAAAATACCTGCAGGAACAGTTATAGATATTCTTGATTTATTAGAAGTAACTATTACGACTAAAATTTGTTTGATTCTCAGAATTCCTAAATTTAAGGATGAAGAAAAAAAATCATTTAAAGATAAAGAAAAAGAAAAAAACCCATTTAAAGACAAAGAAAAAAATCCATTCGAATTCGATACACTTGTAGATGCAATAAAAGATTCTGATGTTACTGTTGAATTTGAGCAACTTTAATTAATTTGTTATAATATATCATTTCTATTATATTTTATATTAAAATAAGTAAATCCCTTTTGACGGGGATTTACTTATTCTTTACATAGATACTTTTAGCTGAATTATAGATATCTTCTTCCCCTAAAATTGCTGATACAACAGCTATGCCATCAATCCCTGAATTCATTACTTCTATCGCATTTGATTTATTTATTCCTCCTATACCTACTACTGGTATTTCAACAGAAGATTTAATCAATTGTAAATCATCGATACTTACCCTTCCAGCATCCTTCTTTGTATCTGTAGGAAATAAAGCTCCTACTCCAAGATAATCTGCTCCTTGGATTTCTGCGTCAAGGGCTTCACTAAGACTAGATGTAGATACTCCTAATATCTTATCTTTACCTAATAATCTTCTTGCAATATTTATTGGTATATCATTTGATCCTATATGCAATCCCTCTGCATCCACTGCTAATACAATATCCAGTCTATCATTAATTATTAAAGGAATATTATATTTATTAGTTATTTTTTTTACCTTCATAGCTATATCGTAAAATTCTCTAGTAAAAGCATTCTTCTCCCTTAATTGAACTATTCCTACTCCTCCCTGTATTGCTTCTTCTATACTTTTATACAAATCTTTACCTTTAAGGATTTTTCTATCAGTAACCAAATATAATGTATAATCAGTATCTTTCTTATTGTTCATATATTTCACCTATCTTTATTATATTTTCTGTATATAAATTATAAATACTATCAAATAAACTCACCTTATAACTTCCTATTCCTTTATCAACCTTTAATAAATTTGCAGCAATTTCTCCTGCAATTCCCATAGATAATATTCCTCCTATTGCTCCAATAAGATAATCTCTAGTAACACCACAATATGAAGCTATTAATGAACCCGTCATACAACCAGTTCCCGTTATTCTTGATAGTCTTTCATCTCCATTATTTATACAAAAAACTCTATTCCCATCAGATATAATATCTCTTTTTCCAGTTATGGCAATTATACATTCCAATTTTGATGCTAGCTCCTGTGCAACTGCTTCTCCATTATCATCATCTGCTATAGAATCTACTCCTCGTATATTCACATCTAATCCAGATATAGATTTTATTTCAGACATATTTCCCTTAATTACAGATACACTTACATTTTCTAATATATCCTCTATAGATTTAGTTCTTAAATTTGTAGCTCCAACTCCTACTGGATCAAGGATAACAGGTATATTTAATTCATTTGCTTTTCTTCCTGCTATTATCATCGATTTGATGTCATTTGAAGTTAATGTCCCTATATTTAAAATTAAAGAAGATGACATTGATACGACTTCCTCTACTTCCTTTTCATCATAAGCCATGATTGGTGATGCACCTATAGCAAGAGTTACATTTGCACAATCATTTGCTGTTACAAAATTTGTCATATGATGAACTAATGGCTTTCTCATCTTTATTATTTCTAAAACCTCCGAAACTCTTTCTAATATTTCCATTTAATATAACCTCCAATTTATAAAAATCTATTATTTAGTTCGTTATTCATCCAACATACCTGCTTTTTTATATAATGTATAAAAATGATTTGTAGGTCCCACTCCTTTCCCTAAAGAAAAAGAAGTCTTTATTGCTATAGTGATATATTTTTTTGCATTTAAAACCGAATCTTCAATATTAAAATTTCTAGCAAGATTCGAAGCAATTGCTGATGATAACGTACATCCTGTACCATGGGTATTTTTTGTATTAATTCTTTCAGATTTAAAATCTATAAAATCCTTTCCATTATATAGTATATCAATTGCAGTATCTCCTTCTCTATGACCACCTTTTATCAATACATTTCTTGCTCCTAATTCATATATTTTCATAGCAGCTTTCTTCATTTCCTCTAAACTATTTATATCCATTCTGGATATTACTTCCGCTTCAGGTATATTCGGTGTAACTATTGTAGATAAAGGCAAAAGCTCTTTTATCAATGTTCCCTTCGCTTCAGGAATCAATAAATCATAACCACTTTTTGATATCATTACGGGATCTAATACAATATTTGCTGGTTTATATTTTCTTAATTTACTTGCTATAGCTTCTATAGTATCTATTTGTGATACCATTCCTATTTTCAAGGCATCAACTTCAATATCATCAAATATAGCATCAATCTGCTTCTTAATAATATCTACAGAAATATCTTCTACATCAAAAACTCCTTGGGTATTCTGAGCTGTAACAGCAGTTATTACACTCATTCCAAATACTCCATGAGCAGAAAAAGTCTTTAAATCTGCCTGTATACCAGCCCCCCCACTGCTATCTGAACCAGCTATTGTTAATACATTTTTCATTGTTAAGTACCTCCTTATTATTTCTTTAAAAAATTAAAAAGCATAAACCCCTGAATAAGGATTTATGCTTATATACATAAATATATGTAACTTTCCTACGCTGGCATTATCCAGATCAGGTTAAGGGTCAAAGACTTCATCGTGTCTTTATCTCAGCTAGACTATCCAGCACCCCTAGTAATAGCTTATTTGCTTTTCATAACAATATTAACATACAAATTAATGTTTGTCATCTTTCTCATATACTAATTTACCATTAATATATGTTTCTTCAACACTTATTTCATCTATTTTTTCTAAATTTATTTCTAAAATATCCTTATCAAGGACTATAAAATCACCATAATATCCTTCTCTAAGTTGTCCAATATATGGAATTCCTACAATCTGTTGTGCTTCCCTTGTATACAACTCTATTGCTGTAGCTACATCTATCCTTTCTTCTTGACCAATATCTGTTCCATCATAAGCCTTTCTAATAACAGCAGATTTAATTGCCACAAAAGGATTAGCTGGATTAACCCAAGCTGTTGCTGGTGCATCTGAAGAAAATGCAAGTTTTACTCCTCCATCTAATATTGATTTAAAAGGATAACTATCCCTTGTTCGTTCATGCCCTAAATTACTTAAATAAGTTTCAATTTCTGCATAAAGAAATATCGGTTGAGATACAAAAGCAATACCCAAATCTGCCGCCTTCTGTATCTCTTTATTTCCCAACATTGCAGCATGTTCTATTCTAATTGATGGTATATCTTTAAGCCAACTTTTTGTTTCTTCAAATGTATCTAATATTAAATCAATAGTTTTTCGTCCCATAGCATGAATTACTAATTGAAGTTTTTCTTTCATAGCATATTCTGCTGCCTCTAGTAATTCCTCTTTAGATGTTGTAGGTAATCCATAAGTCTTTTCCTTTCCTAAATATGGTTCATCAATCCAAGCAGTCCTTCCAGATACACTGCCATCACCTATTATTTTAACTCCTCCTATATGAAGAATATTATTATTATCTTTTTTATGCTCATCTAAGTCAGGAAAATTCTTCAAATCTGGCCAAAGATAATATAATACTGTTCTTTGTTTTAATCCTTTTGTATAGGCCTTTAAATACATATCATAATATTCTACATTTCCTCTTCTTGCCATACAATCACTTATCACTGTTATTCCATAGGCAAGAAGTCTTTCACCTCCTTCAGCAATAATTTCTCCACTGTCTTCTATATTTAGAGTAGGCATTATATCCAATACTAAATTTCTAGCATTTTCCTTAAGTATGCCTGTTGGTTCACCATTTAAATCTCTCTCTATCTCTCCACCATCTGGATCTGGAGTATTTTTATCAATTCCTGCTATTTCCAAAGCTTTACTATTGACTGAGACTATATGAACACATGTACGAGTTATAACTACTGGGACATCATCACAACCTTTATCTAAATCCCAGCGATTAGGAGCTCTACCTTCCTTTAATTTACCTTCATCATATCCCCAACCTTCTATCCAGTCGTCAATGTCCACTTTCTTTCTCATTTTACTGACTTCTTCTATAATATCTTTGATTGAGTTTATCACTGGAGGAGTACATGAAATTTGTTTTGTAGCATTAGATAAATAAAAAGCATGCATATGACCGTCTATAAAGCTTGGAAGAACTCTTCTTCCTTTCAAGTCTACTATGTTTTCTTCTCCTTTATTTAAATCTCTCTCATCTCCAATCCAAATAATTTTCCCATTTTCTACTACCATTGAATTAGCATAAGGTTTTTCTGGATTTGAAGTAAATATTTTACCATTTAAAAAAATATTTTTTCCCTTTTTACTCATATTGAAAGTCTCCCTTCATCTATAATATAAATGAAAATTTCTAAATTAAAATAAAAATTTGTCTTTCACTATAGCTAATAAATTTCCTTTTGTATTTAAATTTTCATCTTCCATCACCTTATCTAAAAGATAATTTAATATTTCTCCTATCCTAGGTCCTTGAGATATACCAATATCCATTAAATCTTTACCGCCTATTGCTAGATCCTTTACATGTAAGATTTGTTTTTTATTCAAAATATTTTTTATTCTATCTTCCAATAAATCAATCACATCTAAATCTTTTGTACTTAATCCACACAATATATCTGCTCTCATTAATTGTAAAAGTTTAAATATATTTTCTTCTCCTACTCTATTTATTAATCTCTTTAATCCTTTATTTTTTAATTCATTATGATATATCATATGTTCTCTTATTAATGAACTTACTGTTAATATAAGTCTTTTTGGAGATTTTAATCTTTTCAAAACTTTTATTGCTATTTCTTCTCCTAATTTATCATGTCCATAAAAATGACCAATACCCTTTTCATCTAAAGTAAAAGTTACTGGTTTCCCAATATCATGAAAAAATGCGGCTAATCTACTCTCTATATCTTCTGGAGATTTATCCACAACACAGAGTATATGATCAAAAATATTTTTGTCATGATGTGGATTATATTGATTAAAGTCCACAGTATCAACAATTTCAGGAATAATATGATCTATTAATCCTGTATTTACTAAAAGAAGTATCCCTTTCGATGGTTTCTTTGTTAAAAGTATCTTAAAAAATTCATCCCTTATTCTCTCCATACTAACTTCAAATAAATTATCCTTCAATTCTACTATACTTTCATAAGTAGATACTTCTATATTAAAATTTAATTCTGTAGCAAATCTTATTCCCCTTAATAACCTAAGACCATCCTCATTGAATCTTCTCTTTGAATTTCCTACAGTTTTTATTAATTTATTATTTATATCTTCTCTTCCTCCAAAAGGATCAACTAACCCTTTGATAGGACTATATGCCATAGAATTTATAGTAAAATCTCTTCTAGATAAATCAGCCTTTATATCCTTTTCAAATTCTACCCATCCAGGACGTCTTCTGTCTGTATAATCTCCTTCCGAACGAAATGTAGTTATTTCAATAGGTTTACTATTCTTAATTACAGTAATTGTGCCAAATCTCCTACCTGTTTCTATAGTCTTTTCTTCACAAAAAACTTTCATTATTTCACTTGGTAATGCAGAAGTAGTAACATCCCAATCCTTAGGTATTCTATTCATAAAACTATCTCTGATACAACCACCTACTATATATGTATCAAATCCGTTATCATTTAGTTTCTCTAGTATATATAATACTTCTTTTGGTATGTTTATCATAATTATCATTCCTAACTAAAAACTTGGTGAATCCAATATAATTATATCACTTCAATAAAAAAATTGAGCCTAATGGCTCAATTTTTTATTCTTTTACTTCTATTTCTCCTGTTATCTTACTATCATCATCTTTATCAAAAGATTCCTTATACTCTTCACTAGCAAAGTATACATTTCCTTCTACTGTAGTATCAACTAACTGGAATGCATTTTCTTCTACATATATGTCACCAGCAAATGTTCCACTTTGAATCCTAGCATTTGGACTATCAATAGTTAATTTTGGTGCTGTTAATGTATATCTAGCGGTTACATTACGATCTTCATCTTGCTCATATAAGGCTATCTTACGAGCAGTCTCATCATTGTTTGTAAATTCACCTTCTAATACTAATTCTTCATCAAAAGATAAATCTGTTAATGTTGCAATAAGCCAAGTACCATCTTCACTAATTGCCTCTTTGAAATCTTCTTCTTCATTTACTATTGAAGCTGTAGTAACAGCATCAGTATCTCCTTCATCTGTTACATCTTCCTCTGTATCTTTCTGATTATCTTCAACTTGCGAATCATCCTCTTCTACGGAATCATTATTACCACATCCTGCTAGCAATGCAACTACTAATATCAATGATATAAAAAGCGCTTTAAACTTCACCAAGATCTCCTCCTTATTTTTTTCTTCAAATAATTAAGTACCCTTATAATATATTTTTAATCAAATATCACTATTATATTCTAAAATTAAAATAATTTACTTTTATATTGTTCCCTTTTACTATAGAAAGCCTAATATTTATAAACATAATTAAAATACTCTTTTTCCCAATATATACTCAAGATACTATTTAATTATATCTATCACAAGCCTTAAATCCTTTAATTATTTTTATTAAATGATATAATTATTATAATACTTTATAGGGTGAATATATATGAATAAAACACGAAAAATCCTAATAATAATTCTTATCATACTTATATCATCACAAATTCATATAGAAATATTACTAACTAATTTTAGAATATCTTTTGCAGTTATAATTTTCCCAACTCTTATATATATATTTAAAGATTTAAGAACATATAATGCTGGACTATTCGTTGGGACTTTATTATATATTCAACGATTAATACTACATTTAATTGAACATAAACACTTCTTTGATAAAATCACTGTTTATTTACCTGAAGTAGTTTTTTATACCCTGTATGGATTTATACTTGTTTATATAATACGCAAAAGAAAAAATATACAACTACATATACTCTTATTTTATATGATTCTTTTAGATTTTTTATTGAATCTATTAGAAGTTCTACTATCATCTAAATTTATTGTTGACTTTAATATAAATAAAATAACATTTATACTTCTTATAGTAGCAATAATTAGATCATTAATAACAATAGGAATTATTTTAATAATTAAATATTATAAAATGTTTTTAATTAAAACCGAACATGAGAAAAGATATAAAAAACTAGTATGGCTATTCTCTAAACTTAGAAGTGAAATGTATTGGATGGAAAAAAACATGATATATATAGAAAAGATTATGGATCAATCATATAAGCTCTTTGAAGACATAAGAAATATTAAAGACGAAGAAAGTTGGTCATCAAGAGCCCTAGAAATTTCAAAAGATATCCACGAAATAAAAAAAGAATATGCCTTAACTTTAATAGGACTAGAAGAAGTATTAGAAGGAAATATCAATGAAAAAGGACTAAAATTTAAAGAAATATTATCTATTTTAGAAGATAGTCTAGATAAACTAATAAATAGCAAGAATAAAAACATCAAATTAAATTTTGATATTTATGAAAATTTTTATACTACTAAACATTATCAATTAATATCTATTTTAAGAAATATTCTTGTAAATAGTATTGAGGCAATTGATAAAAAGGAAGGTAAAATTACCTTAATTCATATGCAAAATGATACCTCCCATACCTTTGTAATAAAAGATAATGGTAAAGGAATCAAAAGAGAAGATATATCAAATGTATTTAACCCTGGATTTACTACTAAAATCAATTCAAATACTGGTTATTTAGGTAGAGGAATAGGCCTCAATTTAGTAAAAGATTTGGTGGAAAATACTTTTAACGGTAAAATCAAATTATATTCTTTAATAGGAGAAGAAACGATATTTAATATATCGATTCCTAAAGAAAACCTATAGGAGGGTTATTATGGATATATTTATCATCGAAGATGATTTAAATATAATTAAATCTTTAAGTTATATAATTAAAGATAATGCCTTAGGAAATGTAATAGGATCTGCCATTACTGGAAAAACAGGCTTAAAAAAAATTAAAGAGTTAATCCCTGATATTGTCCTAGTAGATTACTTATTACCAGAAATAGATGGAGTTACACTAGTTAATGAATTAAAAAATATATTTCCTAATATATCTTTTATAATGATATCTCATGTTAATTCAAAGGATATGATAGCAAAAGCCTATAAAAGTGGTATTGAATACTATATTAATAAACCACTTAATGTAATTGAGATAGAGTCAATTATTAATAAAGTAAAAAGTAATATAGAAAAGGAAAAAAAACTAACATATATAAAAGATTTAATAGAAAGTCAAAGTTTTCCTATTAACCAATCTATTAATTGTGAAGAATGTTTAAAAAAAGTATTATATAAATTAGGTATAGTAGGAGAAAATGGGGCTAATGATATAATTATTACTGTAACATATATAATGAAGAATGATATTAATGCAAACGATTTTTCATTAAAAGATATCTGTAGTATTTACTCCTCTAATCCTAAATCAATGGAACAAAGAATGAGACGAACAGCTTATCTAGCTTTATCTAATATTGCAAATATAGGACTTGAAGATTTTATGAATGATATATTTATGGATTATTCTAATAGTCTCTTCAATTTTGAACAAGTTAGAATTGAAATGAACTATCTAAAGGGTAAGTCACCAAAAAAAGGGAAAGTTAATTTAAAAAAATTCTTATATGGATTAACTTATTATTGTGAAAACAATTAACAAAATTTCAACTCCTCTGTAACTTTTTGAAGTACATTGAAACTTAGAATGTATACTTACTATTAAGAAAATTTAATTTGTTTGAATTTTCATATAATATTAGGAGGAGATGTATTTTGAATATTATCAATAATATTTTAGTAAAAATTTCTGGATATGTTTGGGGACCAATAACAATTCTATTATTAGTAGGTACTGGACTATTTCTTAGTATTAAAACGAGATTTATTCAATTTCGAAAATTACCTTTATCTGTTAAACTTCTATTTTCTAAAGAACATTCTGGTGATGGAGATATTACTCCCTTTCAAGCTTTAATGACCTCTTTAGCCTCTACAATAGGAACTGGAAATATTGCTGGAGTATCCTCTGCTATAGTACTTGGAGGACCAGGAGCGATCTTCTGGATGTGGGTAAGTGCTGCTTTTGGTGGAGCATCAAAGTATGGAGAAGCTTTATTAGCAATTAAATATAGAATTACTAATGAAGATGGAGAAAAATCTGGTGGGCCAATGTTTTATATTGAAAAAGGTATGAAAGAAAAATTTGGGCGAAACTTTAAATGGTTAGGATTTACATTTGCATTTTTTGGCTTCCTAGCTTCTTTTGGTATTGGCAATATGATACAAGCTAATTCTGTAGCTTCTGCTATCAATGAATCCTTTGGCATAAGCTCATGGATTACTGGTATAATACTTTCAATATTAGTTGGAGCTGTTATAATTGGAGGAATTAAAAACATAGGTAGAATTACTGATAAAATTGTTCCGGCAATGGCCATAGGATATGTTTTAGGATCTCTTATAATACTTACTATCAATATAAATCTAGTTCCTAATGCTTTCGCTATGATATTTAAAAATGCTTTCTCTGGCAAAGCCGTAGGAGGAGGAGTTCTTGGTACAGTAATAAGATTTGGGGTTGCTAGAGGAGTATTTTCTAACGAAGCTGGTCTAGGTAGTGCAGCTATTGCTCATGCAGCATCTACTAATGATAAACCCGTTATTCAAGGTTTAATAGGCTCCTTAGGATCAGTTATTGATACACTAATAATTTGTACTATGACAGCTCTTGTAATTCTTGTATCTCCCTTAATTACAATAGGAAATGATGGCATGATGTTAATTGAAGAAAATATGAGAGGTGCAGCGCTAACCACATTTGCATTTGATACCTCACTACCTATTTTAGGTGGATATATAGTATCATTAGGCCTTGTCTTTTTTGCTTTCTCTACTATATTAGGATGGTTTTATTATGGTTCTAAATGTTTAGAATATATAGCAGGAATAAAATCAGTAAAATATTATAAATTTATTTGGGTAATATTATGCTTTGCTGGAGCAATGTTTCCAATAAAAGTAGTTTGGAATATATCTGATATATTTAATGGTTTAATGGCCATACCTAATCTAATAGCCCTTATAAGTTTAAGTCCTATAATTGTAAAACTAACAATAGATTTTGAAAAAAAAATTACCCATAATAATGATAAAAAAATCAAAACAAAAACTGCTTAAAAACATGCCTTAAGAATCTGATATCAGATTTTTAAGGCATGTTTTTCTTTCTTTTATGATAATCCTATTTATTATATTCATGATTTGTTATAATATAGTATTTAGAGCATTAATAACTTTAAGGGAGAATCCAAAAAATGAACACACTGAAAAAAATACTAGGGAAAATTTTATATGGTATAACCCAAACTATTTCTAAAATATTAGATATCATAATAGCTATCATAGCCTATATTGTAATGATAGTTAGAACTATTGCTCAGGGATTTGGTGCTTTAATAGGAATGGGAGGATGCTTACTATTATTTCTATTTGCAGGTCCATTAGGAATATATATAATCTTTAATCCTTATATTATGATTACTATATTATTTTTTATTCTATTTCCAATACTAGGCACTAAATTTATATCATTCTTGAAGTATATTAAATATATGCTTACTGAATTTTTATTTGATAGAGCAAACTACCTAATATACGGAACTCATAGCAAATTTGATTCATTCTTTGAATATGGAGATAAGTACAAAAAAGCAGAAGAAGCTAAAAGGCGAAGAGAACAACAAGCAAGACAAGAACAACAAAGACGAGAATGGGAAGCAAGATTCAAGCAATGGCAAGAATATCAAAATGCCCATAGACAATATGGAAGTTTTGGTGGATATAATTACAATACAGGTTCAAATAATCAGTCTTATAGGAATCCTGCAATCGACTTTAAAAAGAAGTATGAAGAAAGTTGTGATTTATTAGAAATACCTTATAACACTGATAAATATCAAATAAAATTAGCCTATAGAAAAAAGGCAAAACAATATCATCCTGATTTAAATAAATCTCCTAACGCAACAGAAATGTTTCAAAAGATAAATAACGCTTATGAATTCTTAAGTGAAAGTAATATTGAAAGGTATAAAAATCTTGGATAGATACAAAAAGAACCCTTGTACAAGGGTTTTTTTATATCATTATTTACTAACTCCTTCCCAATCCTTTAAAAACTTATCTATTCCTATGTCTGTCAAAGGATGTTTGAGCATTTGTTCAAATACTTTATATGGTACTGTAGATATATGAGCGCCTAGTTTTGCTGCTTCTAACACATGAATTGGATGTCTTATGCTTGCTGCTATTATCTCTGTATCTATTCCATGTATATCAAATATCTCTGCTATATCACCTATTATATCAAATCCTGTATTTCCTATATCATCCATTCTACCTATAAATGGACTCACATATGAAGCTCCTGCTCTCGCTGCTAATAGTGCTTGATTTGCTGAAAATACTAAGGTAACATTTGTATCTATGCCTTTATTGGTAAGAATTTTTACTGCCTTTAATCCTTCTTTAGTCATAGGTACTTTTATAACTATATTAGGATGTATTTTGGCTAATTCCTCTGCTTCTTTCACCATTTCATCTACTTTAAGGCTAATTACTTCAGCACTTATGGGACCATCTACTATATCTGTTATCTCTGTAACTACTTCTTTAAAATCTCTACCAGATTTAGCTATTAAGGACGGATTAGTAGTAACACCACATACTACTCCCCAATCATTTACTTCCTTTATTTCATCAGTTATGGCACTATCTATAAAAAGTTTCATTTATATCCTCCTTATTTCCAAGCCTTCCCTGTTGAACCAAACATAGTCATTTTTCCTTTTATTATTTCTTTCATTGCCTCTCTTGCTGGTCCTACTATTTTTCTTGGATCATATGCATCCGGATTATTATCTAAAAAGTCTCTTATTGCTTTATTGAATGCCATTCTAATATCTGTATCTATGTTTATCTTATTTATTCCTCTTTCTACTGCCTTTTTAATACTTTCTTCCGGAACTCCCGATGATCCATGAAGCACTAATGGCATATTCAATCTTTCTTTTATTGTTGTAATTCTCTCAAAGTCAAGTTTTGGTTCTCCTTTATATGGTCCATGAGCTGTTCCTACAGCTATAGCTAAAGAATCCAAACCTGTTTCATTTACTAATTTTTCTGCTTCATCTGGATCCGTAAATGTAGCATCTCTTTCATCTACAGTAATATCATCCTCAGTACCACCAATTTTACCTATCTCAGCTTCTACTGATACTCCTGCTGCATGAGCTATATCTGTTATCTTCTTAGTAGTTTCAATATTTCCTTCTAAAGGCATCTTAGATGCATCAATCATTACTGATGTAAAACCGTTTCTTATACATAAAACTATTTGTTTAAAATCTGTTCCATGATCTAAATGTAATGCTACCGGTACACTTGCCTTTTCTGCTGCAGTTTTTACTAATGCTGATACATACTCTACTCCTGCATATTTTAATGCTCCTTGACTAGCTTGCATTATAACTGGAGACCCAGTTTCCTCTGCAGCTTCTATTATAGCCTGTACTTGCTCCATATTATTTACGTTGAATGCTCCTACTGCATAATTATTCTCATGAGCATGGTCTAAAATTTGTTTTCCTGTTACTAACATTGAAATAACCTCCTATTTTCTCTCTAATTACACTATAATTAATTTGAGACTAAATTTAACACTTATCTATCATTATTATAACTAAATCTATCAATATATTCTACCATATCTTTATGTATCATAATGTAATCTCGATATAATAAATTATTATAGTCTTCTATAGTCTCTGCATATATTATTTGTACACCCTCACATTTTAAACATTTAAGTTCTATTCTATCAGGAAATAATCTTATTCCAATATTATTTTCTCCACACTCGCATATTATAGAACCTTCTTTTTTTAATTCTTTTATTTTATTTGCAATTTTAATCATAACATCATTATTTACAAAATAATCATAAAAGCTTAAATCATTTAATACTTTAGTAAAATCTTCCTCTTTCTTTTTTAAAAGTTCTTTTACGTCAGACTCGTCTCCTATAAAACATATCTCCATCCCATTTAGGCATCTCACTACTATATTTCCCTTAAGAAGTTGATCCAAAGAATATTTAAATATATGAATTTCCTCACAAACAAAACAAGGTATTTCTAAACGATATTCTTTGTAATTCTCTGTCTTTATTCTTGCCTTAACTTCTCCACAAGTACAATTTATATTTATATATTTATTATTTTTCAACTGAAATAAAGTTATCTTATTTGTACATATACTATGGCATTTATTACATTGGATTGCTAAGGCCAAATTAGTATTAACCAACATGTGAATTACACCTCCTATAAGAAAGATTCTCCATAAGAATATAAATTCCTTCTTAAAAAAGTAAAAAAATAAGTATAAATTTTCTTTACATTATATTAGCCAAATAAAAAACCCCTTTCAGCATATCAATACTTAAAGGGTTTTTTTATTTACTTTAAATTTAATATTTTTCTTGCCTCATCAGGAGTAGCCACTTCTCTACCTAATTCTTTAGCTATTCTAGCTACTTTTGCTACTAATTGAGCATTAGATTCTGCTAGTACTCCTTTTTCGATGTATATATTATCTTCAAATCCCACTCTAACATGTCCTCCTAAAAGGATTGCTGTTGTTGCTAAAGGTAATTCATGTCTACCTATTCCAGCTACAGTCCAAGTGGCATCTTCAGGAATACTTTCTTGTAAATACAATAGATCTCTTATTTCTCCTGTAATTGCTCCTGGTACTCCCATTACAAAATCAAAATGTATTGGGTCCTTCACTAAACCTTTTTTTCTAAGTATAAGTGTATTATTTATCATACCTCTTTCAAATACTTCAACTTCAGGTTTAACATTAAGATCTAACATTTTTTGAGCAAATTTCTCCATATATTCCTCTGAATTCATAAATACATCTGGCCCAAAATTACAAGTTCCTGCACTTAATGTTGCCATTTCTGGTTTAAGATCTACTGGTTGTAATCTTTCTTCCGGACTATGCCATACTGCTCCACCAGTTGATGGTTGAAATATTACTGGACATTTTGCTTCAATTTTTTCCTTTATTTCTTTATATACTTCATAATCTTGAGTTGGATTACCTTCTTCATCTCTAGCATGTACATGTACTATAGATGCTCCAGCTTTATATGCTTCATAAGCAGCTTCAGCTATTTCATCTGGAGTTAAAGGTAGATTTGGTTGAACATCCCTAGTTACTTCTGCTCCTGTCAGAGCGGCTGTAATTATTAATTTTTCCATTATCTATACCTCCTATTATCTTCTCTGCTTATCCTTTGGAACTACACATGTTCCTTCTGCTTTACATACTACCACTGGTTCTTCTAATACATCACAAGCTGAATCGTTTATATCAGGTCTTGGTACTATAACCTTTCTCGCTTCAAACTTCATTTTTCTTGAAGAATTACCTGCTTTTGTAATTTCTCCTACTGCTTCTATATAATCTCCTGCATATACTGGAGCTGTGAATTTTACAGAATCATATCCCGCAAAAAGTCCTTCATCTCCATCATTTCTTATTAGAAGCTCTGTTGCTACATCACCAAATAATTGTAGCATCTTTGCACCATCCACTAAGTTTCCCCCATAGTGGGCATCGTGCATACTCATTCTCATTCTTATTACTGCTTTCTCCATGTTTAAAAAACCTCCCCAAAATATTCATATTACATCCTATATTATACTAAAAAACAACGGGTTCGTCCACTTTATAACAATATCTTAATTGTATAATATATTTTTATTATTTTTTGGGAAGAGTGACCCAGAATTCAACTCCATTTTTTTTATTTATTACTCCATATTTCCCACCATGAGAATCTATTATGACCTTGATTATAGCAAGCCCTAATCCTGTTCCACTTTTATCGGTACTATTCTTTGATTCTCCTTTATAAAAGCTTAGCCATATGTTTTCTAATTCTGTATCATCTATATTGTCACCTGTATTATAAAAAGATACTTTTATTTCATCATCTAAATCCTTTAAAGAAATCTTTATTTCCCCATTTTCTTTTCCATATTTTAATATATTATTAATAAAATTAGTTACGACTTGTTCTATTCTTAAAGTATCTCCTTCAATAATTAATCTTTCTGGAATGTCTACCTCTAATTTCATTCCTTTTTCTTTAATATTCCTCTTATATTTTTCTAATATCTCTTTTAATAGATCTATTATATTAAAAGGCTTTTTGTTTATAGAAAATTTCCCAGATTCATAAGAAGATAATCTTAAAAGATCATTTATAAGATTATTCATTTTTTCTGTCTCATCAATTATTACATTATAATAATATTCTTTATCTTCAGGTGTTTTGGCTATATTATATTTTAATCCCTCAGTATATCCTCCAATCATACTTATAGGAGTTTTTAACTCATGGGATACATTAGAAATAAACTTTCTACGCATTTTTTCTAATTCTTTTTCCCTTTCTATATCTTGCTTTAATTTTGAATTAGCCTTTTTCAATTCTGTTAATACTGTATTTAATTTATTTGATATTAAATTTATACTTCTTCCTAATCGCCCTATTTCATCTTCACTATCTATATTAACTTTCTCATCAAAATTAAGTCTTGATATTTCATTGGCTACTCTATTTATTTCTACTATAGGTCTAGTAAGCCTTGTGGATAGAAAAAATACTAATATTGAACCTACAACTAATGTTCCTGATCCTGCTATTATTATGAATAATTTTGCTATTTCACTACTACTTTCTATCACTTTCAAAGATTTTTCTGCGATAAAAAATCCTCCAGTCTTTAATTTTCCTATAAAAAACATGCCTTTTCTATTCATATTATTCCCTGATGATACTATGAATGAAGTTTTTTTGTTTCTATTATTAAGCTCTGTTATCTCCTCTATTAATTCGCTATTAGAGATATTGCCTTCATTATTAAGTGTGGAGGTTGTTACTTTTAAATTTAGATTAGGAGTTAATATTGTTATATTTCCTCCTATCTCATCTACCATTTCTATTAATTCATCTTGACTAATGCTTCCTTCCTGCATATTATTATCAAAAGTCTTATACGCATTCTCCATTATTCTTTTATTTCCAAAAATAAATATATTATCTAAAAAATACGAACTTAATATAAATATAAATAAAAACAAAGCCAATAAAATTAAAAAAACAACAAATAATTTATATCTAATAGATTTACTCATTTTTATACCTCTAATCTGTATCCAACTCCTCTTACTGTTTTTATTCTTTTACCTATATCTCCTAACTTAGCTCTCAATGTCTTTATATGAGTATCTATGGTTCTAGGATCTCCGTAAAAATCATATCCCCATATCTTATCTAATATCTTATCCCTTTCTAAAGATATGTTTTTATTTTCTATTAAATATACAAGCAAATTATATTCTTTAGGACTTAATACTATTTCTTTTTTATCCAAACTTACCTGTCTACTATCAGTATTAATCTCTAAACCATCTATATATATTATTCCTTCATTTATTTTATTTGTTCTTCTTAATACTGCCTTTACTCTAGCAATAAATATTTCATATCTAAAAGGTTTAGTTATATAATCATCTGCTCCTAAATCTAAACCTTGTATTTCATCATGGCTTTCTCCTAAAGCCGTTAAAAATATTATGGGTATATCTGATTCCTTTCTTATCTCTTCGCAAACTTTCCATCCATCTAATTTGGGCATCATTACATCTAATATTAAAAGATCTATATCATTATTTAAATAAAATTTTTCTAAGGCATCTTTTCCATCTTCTGCCTCTATTATTTTATAATCTTCATTTTCAAGATAATCTTTTATTAATTTCCTTATTCTCACTTCATCTTCTGCGACTAATATTTTTATGGGCATGTTCATCTCCCCTTTAGTTTTTTATAATTATATAAAGTTATTGTGATTATATTGTGATATTAAAATAAATTTAATGCTATATCTGGATAGTCAGTTATAATACCATTCACTTTAAACTTCGATAATTTTTCCATATACTCTCTATTATTAACAGTAAAAGTATTTACTTTTATTCTATTGATTTTAGCTTTAAACATAAGACTCTTATTTATTCTTTTATAACTTGGATGAATTGCATCAACCTCTAATTTTTTAGCAATTTTTATAGGATCTTTTAATCTCTTCATATATAAAATCCCTGTTTTTATCGAAGGATCTATAAGCTTTACTCTCTTTATACTTTCAAAATTAAATGAAGATAATATTGTTCTATCTTCTACATTATATTTCTTTATCATTTGAATCACTACATCTTCTATGCCTTCATATTCTATTACATTATTTTTCAATTCTATATTTAATATCATTTTATTATTCTTTATTAATTCTATTACCTCTTCTAATGTAGGAATTCTCTCTCCAATAAAATCACCACTAAATTTATATCCCGCATCTAATAATTTCAGATTTTTAAGATATATATTCTTTATATACCCTTTACCATTAGTAGTCCTATCTACTTTTTCATCATGACACACAACAAGCTTTTTATCTTTGGACATCTGTACATCCAATTCTATTCCATCTGCTCCTAATTCTATAGCCCTTTTAAATGCAGCCATAGTATTTTCAGGTGCATATCCAGAAGCTCCTCTATGGGCATATATATTTGGTCTAGTCAAATTTTTCTCCTCCTTTCATCTTATATTATATTATTCTACATAGATTTTTGTTATCCTTTTACCACAAAAAATAAGACCCTAGAAAGGGTCTCATAATATTCCGTTCAATATTATATTTATTACTGGATAAGGATCTATATCTTCAAATTTCTTTTTTTTCATATTAATTTGATCAGTATAGAACTGATTCAAAGTACCAAAAAAGCCTATAACAAGTACTCTCTCATTTACATCTTCTCTTATTAAACCTTTTTGTTTAATCTTTTTAATATATTTTACCATTTCAGATAATAATATATCCCTAGTAGATATCACTTTATTCCTCATATCATCAGATATATCAATTGAACTATTTACTATATTTTGAGCCATATCCAAATGATCATTTATAAATTTTCCATGAAATCTAGCTATATCATTAAGAGTATCAATTAAATCTGTAGATTCATTTATTACCTCTTTTAATTTATCCCCATAATTATTTATAGAATACATAATCATCTCTTCAAATAAATGACGCTTCCCATTGAAGTATTCATATAGAGTTCCTTTACCAACAGAAGCTTCATTAGCTATATCTTGCATTTTTGCCTTATAATATCCCTTTTTAGAAAATACTTTAACTGATCCTTCTATTATATCTATTTCTTTTTGACTTCTGATACTCTTTTTATGAGACATGAGAATCATCTCCTCGTCTCAATTTTCTAGATATATCATCAAATATAGTATACATTACTGGAATTAAAACTAGTGTTAATAATGTTGATAATAGAAGTCCTCCTATTACCACTGTTGCCATTGGAGCTTGTATTTCTGATCCTTCTCCTAATCCTATAGCTATTGGCAATAACCCCAATACTGTAGTCAATGTAGTCATTAATATCGGTCTTAATCTTATTGGTCCTGCATTTTTAATTGCTTCAAGTCTATTTTCTCCATTTCTCCTTCTAGTGTTTATATAGTCTATCAATACTATAGCATTATTAACTACTATACCTATTAGCATTATAGCTCCTATAAGGGAAGTTACATTTAATGTTCTTCCCGTTAAGAATAATCCTAAAGCTCCTCCTGCTATTGATAATGGTACTGTAAACATTATGATAAATGGATTTAATAATGATTCAAATTGAGATGCTAATATCATATACACTAAAATCACTGCTAATATTAAAGCCAATCCTAAATCAGAAAAAGCCTCTTCTAATTGTTCATTCTCTCCTCCAATCTCATAGCTGTATCCACTTTCCATATCATATTCATTCAATTTTTCTTCTATATCATTTACTACACTTCCTAAATCTCGTCCTGAAATATTACTACTTACAGTTACAATTCTTGATTGAGCATCTCTATTTATTGCTATAGGTCCTTCAACTATTTCTACATCAGCTACCTGCTCTAATGATATTACTGTTCCCATTGGAGTATTTATAGGTAAATTTCTAAGATTTGATATACTTTGAGAGTATATATCATCACCTTGAACTACTAAATCTATCTCATCACCTTCTGTTGTATATCTTGTCGCCGTTTGACCTGATACTACTGTTTGTACTGTATTCGCTATCTGAGCTGTTGATAACCCATATTGACTAGCTGAAACTTTATCAATATTTATCTGAACTTCTGGAGTTCCTTCTCCTATACTGGAACTTACTTCTCTAGTACCTTCTACTGATTTTACTATTTCTATGAAGTCCTCAGATATTTCCCCTAAGGTATCCAAATCATCGCCTTTTATTTCTATACTTACAGGAGAGCCTGTCATTCCACTCATTCCCATACTATTACTTGTTACTTCAACATTTATATCTGCTCCTGGTATATCTTTTAGTTTTTCTCTTGCTTCCTCGGCTACTTCAAAAGTTGTTTCCTGCCTATTAGAATTTAATACTCCTGTTATTGAGGCTTGATTCTCAGTATTTCCACCCATAGACATCTGTCCACCAGAACCTACTGTAGTAAATATCGTATCTATAACCTCTATTTCACTTAATTTTTCTTCTATTTCAAGAACTATATCATTAGTTCTATCTAATTCTGATCCTGTAGGTAATTCAACTGATACAGTAAATTGTCCTTCATCTGTTGCCGGAATAAACTCGGCACCTACTTGAGTTAATGATACTATACTTACAATAAATACTAATATAGATATAAGAATAGTTGATTTCCTATGACCCAAACTCCAAAGCAGTATTCGCTTATATACTTTTTCTACTTTGGAAAACACTTTATCAAAACCATCAAATATAAAAGATATTAATCTAAATTTCTGCTTATGCCTTTTCCCTTGATTGTTATCGACTTTTAATATTTGTGAAGATAACATTGGTACTAATGTTAATGCTACTATTAATGACGCTAAAAGTGAAAATGTTACTGTTAATGCTAACTCTTTAAATATTGTAGAAGTTATTCCTTCAACAAATACTATTGGTAAAAATACTGCTACTGTTGTAAGTGTTGAAGCTGTTACAGCCATTCCAACTTCCTTTGTCCCTTTTATAGCTGATTCTACCTTGGATAGCCCCTCTTGTCTATATCTATATATGTTTTCTAATACAACAATAGAATTATCCACCAACATGCCAATTCCTAAGGCTAATCCTCCTAATGTCATAAGATTCAAAGTAATATTGTTAAAATATATTAATGAAAATGTAGCTATTATTGATACTGGTATAGCTACTCCTACTATTAATGTAGTTCTAATATTTCTTAAAAATAGGAATAGTATTATCACAGCTAATATAGCACCTAAAAATCCTGATTTAACTACCGCATTTATAGCTAAATTAATAAAGTCTGATTGATCTATTACTGTAGTTAAATCCCTTGTAGGATATTCTTCCTTTATGTTTTCTATTTCTTCGTTTACTTTCTTAGCTACACTTACAGTATTAGTCCCTGATTGCTTCTGTATAGATATACTAATACTTGGATTTCCATTAATCTTAGAAATACTAGAAACATCTTTATTTTCGATACTTACATCGGCCACATCTGCTAAAAGTATCGTTCCTCCTGTAGGTAAAGATATAGGTAAACTCCTTATTTCATCTATTTCTTCAAATTCTCCTGTAGTTCTAATTGTTAAATTTTGAATGCCTTTTTCTACTGAACCTCCAGGGAGACTTAAATTTTCAGCACCTATTAATTGTGCTAAATTATCCATAGACAACCCATAATTTTGTATCTTTTGTTGATCTACTTGTACTCTTACTTCCCTTTCATATCCACCACTTATATCTACACTAGCTACTCCATCTATTCTCTCAAGTCTAGGGCTTAACTCATCTTCTGCAAAAGTCTGTAATGCTGCTAAATCTTCACTTCCTGATAAAGAAGCTTGTACTATAGGCATAGCATTAGGATCCATCTTAAGTACCATTGGATCATTAGAGCCCTCTGGTAAAAGTCCTTTGACCATATCAACCTTTTCTCTCATCTCTAATGAAGCAAAGTCCATATCTGTACCAAAATTAAATTCTGCTATGATTATAGAACTACCTTCAGAAGATATACTAGATACATTTTTTATATTCGATACTGTTCCTATAGACTCCTCAATAGGTCTTGTTACAAGATTCTCAATCTCTTGCGGTCCCACTCCACTATATGAAGTTTGAACAATAGCTACTGGCAAACTAAATTCTGGTAAAAGATCTATTGGTAACCTTGTAAGGGATACTACTCCTAGTAATATTATTATCAAAGTTATCATTACAATGGTTACAGGTCTTTTAACTGAAAGATTAGTTAAATTCATTATTCTTCACCTCTTACGGTATCTACTTTAGAACCTTCTTCTATATAGTTCTGACCTTTGATTATAACTTTATCTCCTGACTTTAATCCAGATTTTATCTCTGTATAATCCCCCACATCTAAACCTGTCTCAATTTCTACCTCTTTTGCTATTCCTTCTTCTTCCGTAAAGACTATGTCCTTTTCTCCATTATTTAATATTGCTTCACTTCTAACTACTAATACGTCTTTTCTCACATCAGTATCCAATACTACCTTTGCAATCATTCCTGGTTTTAAATTTCTTAATTCCTCATTCAATACTATATTCACTCCATATAATTGAGTATTTTCACCAGGCGTAGAACTAATACTTGCAATTTTCCCTTTTAATCCTTCTTCCTCTAAAGCACTTATATCTATGACACCTTCTTTACCTATAAATAACTCTCCTAATAAATTTTCACTTACATTTAATGATATTGTCATAGGATTACCTTCTACTACAATAACCATTGAAGGTTGAATACTGGAAGTATACTTTCCTTCTTTTATATTTATAGCTCCTACTCTTCCCTCTACTGAAGTTTTTATATCTATAGTTTTATCAGAATCTTCCTTTTCTAAAGTAAACAATACATCTCCCTCTTTTACTTTTGACCCCATATTTACTTTGATATCATTTACTTTTAAAGCTTCTTGAGGCATAATCATCATTTCACTGCTTGGCAACGCTCTACCATTTAATGTTATTTCATTCGATATAGTATTCTTACTTACAGTTTCTACTTCTACAGAAACTTTATCTTTTGCCTTATCTTCTTTTCCAGTCTCTTCATCTGTACATGCTGAAATTCCAACTAATAATCCGATTAGTATTATCATTAATATAGTCAATTTTTTCTTCATCTAGATACCTCCACTATTATATTTATTTTTATAAGACCGACTGGTCAGTCAGTATGTTCTTATTGTAATTTTAGAAACAAAAAATGTCAATATTAATATTGACATTTTACATGTATTTAACAATACAAGTCTTATTATATTATTCTTTTTTATTATCACAAGATGCTTTTATAAAATCTCTAAATAACGGTTGACTTCTCGTAGGTCTTGATTTGAATTCTGGATGAAATTGACTAGCTACAAACCATGGATGATCTTTAATTTCTACTATTTCTACCAATCTTTCATCTGGAGATACTCCAGATATTTTCATTCCATTTTCTTCTAATCTCTCTTTATATTGATTATTAAATTCATATCTATGTCTATGTCTTTCATATACTAATTCTTCATTATATGCTATACTAGCCTTGGTTTCTTCCTTTATTTTACAAGGATATAGTCCAAGTCTCATTGTTCCACCCATATCTTCAATATCTACCTGCTCTGGCATTATATCTATCACTGGATTAGTTGTTGATGATAAAAGTTCTGAACTATGAGCATCTTTTAATCCTAATACATTCCTTGCAAATTCTACTACTGCCATTTGCATCCCCAAACATATTCCTAAAAATGGAACTTTATTCTCTCTAGCATATTTAATTGCACATATTTTTCCTTCTATGCCTCTATGTCCAAAACCACCAGGAACTAATATTCCATCAACATTCTTCAATAGGTCTTTACAATTTCCATCATCTATATCTTCAGAATGAATCCAATCTATATCTATCTCTACTTCATTAGCTATTCCTGCATGCTTTAATGCTTCTGCCACAGAAAGATATGCATCTTTCAGCTCTACATATTTTCCTACCAAAGCAATCTTTATTTTGTCTTTAGGATTCTTTATTTTTGCGACTATCTCTTTCCATTTAGATAAATCTGGATTTTTAACATTAAGCTTTAATCTATTAACTACCATTTGCGGAAATCCTTCTTCTTCAAGCATTAAGGGAACCTCATATAATGTATCTGCATCTAGATTTTGTACTACATTATTGTGATCCATATTAGAAAAAAGTCCTATTTTCTCCTTTATTTCCTGAGATAATTCATGCTCTGTTCTGCATACTATTATATCTGGTTGAATACCAATACCTCTAAGTTCTTTTACACTATGCTGTGTAGGTTTAGTTTTTATTTCTCCAGCTTTAGCTAAATATGGAATTAATGTAACATGAATATACATTACATTTTCTATTCCTATATCATATTTAACCTGTCTTATTGCTTCTAAAAATGGAAGACTCTCTATATCTCCTACAGTTCCACCAATCTCAGTTATAACTATATCTACCTTTTTTTCCTTAGAAACTCTATATATTCTATCTTTTATTTCATTAGTGATATGAGGAATTACCTGTACTGTACCTCCAAGATAATCTCCCTTTCTTTCCTTTGTTATAACTGACCAATACACTTTTCCAGTGGTTACATTGCTATTTTTACTCAAATTTATGTCAATAAATCTTTCGTAATGTCCTAAATCGAGATCTGTTTCTGCACCATCATCTGTGACAAAAACTTCTCCATGTTGATAAGGACTCATAGTTCCTGGGTCTATATTTATATATGGATCAAATTTTTGTATAGTAACCTCAAGACCTCTACTTCTTAAAAGTTGTCCTAAAGATGCAGCAGTTATTCCCTTACCCAAAGATGAAACAACTCCACCAGTAACAAATATATACTTAGTATCTGACATATCTTTACCTCCTTCTTTTTTAGTTTTCATGTTTTTCGCCCATTAATAACTTTATTATTCTATATTAAGACACATAATATGTCAAATTAATTTAAACATTATTTACTTGTAAAATTTCTCATAGTATGATATGCTTCTATTTAAAGAAAGTAAAGAAAGAAAACTTCATATTAAATTACAGGGGGGGGCTTATATTAATAGGCTGAGATAGGAATGTTATTCCTGACCCTAAGAACCTGATTTGGATAATGCCAACGAAGGGATGTAGCTATAGGAATAGTATTTTTGCTATATACTTTTATAGGTATATAGCTTTTTTTATTGTCAAGGAAAATTTATTTAATAAAAGTTTTAAACCATTGGTAAATACAAGCGTTAGTAGTAACAGAAAATATTGAAAGACAATAAAAAATAAGGGTTGTAGGGGATGAAATCCCCTGCCGTATTAGAAGGGTGCTCAGGTACACGTATTACGCACCGTCGAAGGGAAACTAGATTTCCCTAGCGAAGCGGACACGTTTCTAGTCCGCATTTTTTAATATTTTAAAAAAGGGGAGAATAAAAATGAATTATACTACTCAAATGGATGCTGCGAAAAAAGGAATCATAACTAAAGAGATGAAAATAGTTAGTACAAAAGAAAATATAGATATTGAAACTTTAAGAGAGAAGATAGCACTAGGACATATTGTTATTCCTGCAAACAAAAATCATAAATCATTAAATCCAGAAGGAATAGGTAATGGACTAAAAACTAAAATAAATGTTAACCTTGGTATATCTAGGGATTGTCCTAATATAGAAACAGAATTAGATAAAGCAAAAACTGCAATAGATATGAAAGCCGAAGCAATAATGGATTTAAGCTCATTTGGTAAAACAGAAGAATTCAGAAAAAAATTAGTTAATATGTCTACTTCAATAATTGGAACTGTTCCAGTATATGATGCAGTAGGGTTTTATGACAAGGAATTAAAAGATATCACAGAAAAAGAATTCTTGGACGTAGTTAGAAAACATGGAGAAAATGGAGTTGATTTTGTAACTATTCATGCAGGATTAAACAAAGACACTATTAAAACATTTAAAAAAAATAAAAGAGTTACTAATATAGTCTCAAGAGGAGGTTCTCTAATATATGCATGGATGGAACTAAATAATAAAGAAAATCCTTTTTATCAACATTATGATGAATTATTGGATATATGTGTAAGATATGATATAACAATAAGCCTTGGTGATGCTTTAAGACCAGGAAGTATTGCAGATGGAACAGACGCATCTCAAATAGCAGAGCTAATGGTATTAGGCGAATTAACAAAAAAAGCTTGGGATAAAAATGTACAGATTATAATAGAAGGACCAGGCCATATGAAATTAAATGAGATTGAATCTAATGTCTTATTGCAAAAGAAGCTTTGTCATGGTGCACCATTTTATGTACTAGGACCAATTGTTACAGATATAGCTCCGGGATATGACCACATAACTTCAGCAATAGGTGGAGCCTTAGCTGCTAGTCATGGAGTAGATTTTCTATGTTATGTAACACCAGCTGAACATCTAAGATTACCTACATTGGAAGATATGAAAGAAGGAATAATAGCTTCAAAAATTGCTGCTCATGCAGGAGACTTAGCTAAAGGAATAGAAAACGCTGAAAAATGGGATTTAAAAATGAGTAAAGCTCGACAAAAGCTAGACTGGACAGAAATGTTTAATTTAAGTATTGACAAAGAAAAAGCTAAAAGATATAGACAAGAATCTGTCCCAGAACATGAAGACAGCTGTACTATGTGTGGTAAAATGTGCTCTATGAGAAATATGAATAGAATTATAGAAGGAAAAAATATAAATATATTAAGATCGGAGAATTAAAATACATAATCTCTCCATTTAAAAAGACCCTGATCAATTAGGGTCTTTCATATTATACTAATTTTCTTTCAACCATTTCTGTTACTATGAATGTAGCTACATCATTTGCAAAACTTCCTGTTCCAAATCCTGCATCATAACCTAATTCTTTAGCTAATTCATGAGATATTCTTGGTCCACCACATGTTAATACTACATTATCTCTTAAACCTTCTGCTTCTAGTAATTCAACTAATTCAGTAAGATTAGGGATGTGAACATCTTTTTGAGTAACTATTTGAGAAACTAATATAGCATCTGCATCTAATTCAATAGCTTTTGCTACAAGTTCTTCATTAGGTACCTGACTTCCCATATTTATAGCATTTATTCCTACGTATCTTTCTAATCCATAATGTCCATCAAAGCCTTTCATGTTCATTATAGCATCTATACCAACAGTATGAGCATCAGTGCCTGTGCAAGCTCCAATTACTGTTATTTCTCTTTTAACATTTTCTTTAATATAATCTTCTACTCCATATTTGTCCATAGAGTCAACTTCAACCTTAGGTACTTCAATTTTACTGAAGTCTACAGTATGTTGACACTTACCATATAATACAAAGAATGTATATCCTACACCTAAATCAGAATAATGTACGACTTCAGGATCTTCCAATCCCATCTTCTTTGCTAATATCCTAGCTGCTTCCTTTGCTTCATCACCATAAGGTATCGGTAATGTAAAAGCAGTTTGCATCATACCATCATTTAATGTATCTCCATAAGGCTTTACTTTTGTTAAATCTACTTTCTCTATTGCCATTATCTTTCACCTCCAAGCATTAATTTAATGAATGGATTATAATAACCTTCATCTTTAGTAATAACTCCATCTAGACCTTTTCCACCATCTCTTGGTCTCTTAACATCCGCAAATTTACCTTTTTCTATAGTAGAGAATAATCCTTCTTCTTTTATATCCTTAAGAAGTACATCTGCATCTTTTAATACATTTTGAGCTCTTGTCTGAATCATTCCACCATCTTTAAATTCTATTTCGTCTCCAATACTTCTTGCATTATTAAATATATATTGAGCATTCTCTATTGAAAGAGCTCTATCATGTAGGTGTGGAGTATGAATTGCTTCTGTAGGCATACCTAATAATTGTATTCCTTGATTTGTCCATACTGATATAAGATTGAACATTGCATCTTGAAGATGTCCTTTAAATATATTTCCTGTCATAAATTTAGTTGGAGGCATATATTTAAGAGGTGCATTAGGGAATATTTCTCTAGCCATTTGAGCTTGAGCTAATTCAAGTAAAAATCCATTTTCTAATGATGGGTCCATCTCAAAAGCATGACCTAATCCCATCTGCTCTTCTGGTATTCCAGCTTTTAATGCAAATTGCTCATTCATAAGTTGAGATGCTAATACTGTATGAGCTTCTTCTACTGCATCTGCTGTAGTAAGATAATTATCTTCTCCTGTATTTATAATAACTCCACCAAAACCATTAATTATTCTAGAAAAATATTGGTCTACTAGAGTTCTTTGCATATTTATATCTCTAAATAGTATTCCATATAATGCATCATTAAGCATTACATCTAATCTTTCCATTGCTCCCATTGCTGCAATCTCTGGCATACATAATCCTGAACAATAATTACATATTCTTATATATCTTCCAACTTCTTTTCCCACTTCATCAAGTGCTTCTCTCATAAGTCTGAAGTTTTCTTGAGTTGCATATGTTCCTCCAAATCCTTCAGTAGTAGGACCATAAGGTACATAATCTAATAAACTCTGAGCAGTAGTTCTTATAACTGCAATAACATCCGCCCCTTGTCTAGCTGCTGCTTGAGCTTGAACTATATCTTCATATATATTTCCTGTTGCAACTATGACATATAAATAAGGTTTTCTACCTTCTCCTAATCTCTCTATATATTCTTCCCTTTTAATTCTATTTTGTCTAATCTTCTCAGTTGTATCTTTTGCTATTCCATCTATTGCCTTGTATATATCTTCATCGGAAGCTATAGGTAATTTAGTTAAATCAATATCACCTGCGCTTACCATTTCCGCAATCTTCTGAGGCTCTTCTCCTGTATGAACCATTGCATTACCTATCCAGTAAGCAATACCCTTTCCTAAGCCTCCTCCTTCTTTAACATTATCAACAACTACATTCGGTAATGGTACTTCTATTTCATCTATTCCATCTATTCCTAAAAGTCTAGCAACCGTTCTTTCTACTGATATAGTAGAATGTCTATCTATAAATTCTTGAACATCTTCAGCAATATCTTTAGCAGCATTTCTGGCGCTATCTACTATGCTAAAATCAAGATTTAATTTACTTTTCATAGTTTGTCTCTCCTCTCGTTAATATATCTTCAGCTATATTTAATACTTCTTCTTGAAGACCCATAAATCTAGCAATATTCAAAGCATCTCTTGGTACCTGAGTATGCTCTTCTACTCTTTTTAACCGATAATCCATAAATGTACTAATCATTTCAATTCCATGTATATCTGACTTGCCCATCTCTAATTTAAGTTTATCATAATCTAAATTTTCTAATCCAACCACTTGATAATGTACTACACCTTCAGTATTCGCAACATTATCATAATGACTCGTTATGACACTAATAGAAGGTTTATCTAAAAGAAATTTAACTATAGCTTTTGATATAGCATAACCTTCTTTCGGATTTGTTCCTCTTGCTAATTCATCGATTAAAATAAGTCCGTTTCTATTACTTTCCCCTAATGCACTTTTCACCTGATATATTTCTCCCCCAAAGGTGCTAAGTCCTGAATCGATGGACTGAAGATCTCCTATAGATACATATACATATTCAGCTATAGAAGCTTCCATTTGTCTAGCAGGAACTAGTAATCCATACTGTGCCATAGCTGTCAATAAAGCTATAATCTTTAATGTAATAGTTTTTCCACCCATATTAGCTCCGGTAATACATGTACTTCCCGAGCTAAGGTTTATAGATATTGGTATAAATTCACTTTTCCGTTTAGCAAGTTCATCTTGAACTTCAGGGTGAATACCATCTACAATATTAATCTTATTTCCGTCTGTTATCTTAGGTCGAGTACAATTAAATTTCATTGCTAAATAAGCCTTTGCTATTCTTAAATCCATATTAGATATAGACTGGATATTTTTATCTATAAAACTTTTATGTTTTGATATTTCTTTTGATAATCTTTCTCTTATAATTAATTCTTCTTTTTCTTCCCGTTCCTTTAATTCCTCTAATCTATCTAATAATTTCTCTATATCTATTCCATCTTTAACTTTATATCTAATAGCCATATAACTCTCAGATAAATATTCAAAATCTGAATGGTCAGATATTTTATCATTTAACTCTGAATCTTCCTTGGAAACTATTACTTCCCCCTTAGGATTTATCCTAATGTTTAGTTCTTTTTTTAATCTATTTTTCTTTTCAGTTTTCTTTATCTTTATTTGTTTCCCTAAAGACCTTTTTTCTTCCCTAATATTTGTTAAGGCTTCTGAATATTCATCATAGATATAATATGTTTTTAGTTCCTTATTTTCAGGGTCAAATAGTCTTTTCAATTCTTCTGAAGAACTTATTAACATATCTTCAGAGGAATCAAAAGACAATTTATCTATTAAAAGTTCCAAATCCTCTATAATATTCATAAAACTCTTTATCTCATATAACTCTATCACTGTAAGTATTTGATCATTTTGAGCTCTATATAGAGAATTCCTAATATCTTTGACATGAGCTAAAAGAGATTTTACTTGATTAAATATATTTCTATTATCTTTAATACTCTGTGTAATTACTTCAACCTTATTCAACTCTTCCTTAAGATCATTTATATTAAAAAAGGGAACCATTTCTGCTTTCTTATCTTTGCCATAGGGAGTTAATGGTTGAAGTTGATTCATTATATAGTTAAACCCTATTAAAGACTTTACATCCTTATTCATATATTTAATCATACTTAAAACCTCCTTATATCATCACATCAAATACAGGTAAATCTTTAATATAATTACTCATCTTTTCCTTAAATTCCTCAGGATTAAAATAATATCCTAAAGGTGAATAGGGATTTAATGTTATCGCGATAACATTGATAGTATTTAATACTTTAATTTTAACTCCCTTTTTCTTAAACTTTAACCAATCTTTTGGCCCTACAAAAATCTTAGTTCCATCAGGGACAACTATAGTTACATCTTTATATAATTTTGAGTATTCAGTTATATCTTTTAATGTTTTTGTTACTAAAGAACCTGTCATAAATACATATTTACTATTTTCATCTATATTATCTGCAATAACTTTTCCAGAATTTATTGATGTTTTTATATTTAGTCTATTTATATTAAAATCCTTATCTATAATGGATATATCTCTTGTATTATCTATTAATATTCCTTTTAAATCTTCTTCTACTTCTGGAAGACCTAAAAGAGTCTTTTGATGAAGAGTTTCTTCTATAACTTTATCCATGCTTCTACTTAATACAGCTCCTGTGGCTAAAACAGCTCCATCTGTAATATTAGGGTCTGCCACCGCAATCCTATTTATAGAGCCATCAACTAAAACTAAATCCGCTCCTAATTGAAGAATCCTATCTGATATCACTTTCATCTCCTTTATAGTTTGAGGTCCAGCAATTTCTATATATCCCCCATCAATTACTCTCCCTAAAACTATCTTCCCCATTGGAGATCTATAATCTGTGATTTCAATTATTTCTATAGTAGCATCACTTATTTCTATACTACCTGTAGTAGTTGCTATAATATTTCCTTCAAAGGCATATATGGCTGGTTTTTCAGTATTGGTCAATACATCTATCCGTTCACCATCTCTACCAGTAGATGTTATACCTAAATTTATGTCTCTATCATATGAATCCTCTATTATTCTATTTAATGTCACCGTTTTTCCTGCGTTTTTTGCCATTCCTATTATTGAAACTATTTTACATTTTTGATGTACTAAATCGACTAATTCCATACCAGCCTGCCCTCCTTTTTTCTTATGTTAAATATTTATAACCGAAAATTTTATTATCTTTTTATAAATTGAATTTACATCAATAATCTAACTATTACTTGTTAGCTTCTGCTCTCTTCTTAGCTCTTTCGTTTCTTTCAAGTTTAGTAGGCTCTAAAGCTATGTCGTTTCCTTGTAATAATCCTGCAACTCCAGTTAGTTTATGTTCTTTCTTACCTGTACATACATCACAATTGCACTTAGATTCTTTTATTTCTGGCTCAGTATAAGTTGTAACAACACCTTCAAAGTTTCTTAATACAACTTTATTTGATGATTGAGATACTACATAGTTTGGCATTACAGGAGTTTTTCCTCCTCCACCAGGAGCATCTACAACAAATGTTGGAACTGCATATCCAGAAGTATGACCTCTAAGCCCTTCTATAATTTCAATTCCCTTACTTACAGGAGTTCTGAAATGCTCAATTCCCATAGATAAGTCACATTGATAAATATAGTATGGTCTTACTCTTATCTTAACTAATTGATGAACTAAATCTCTCATGATATGAACACAATCATTTACTCCTCTAAGAAGTACAGATTGGTTTCCTAATGGTATTCCAGCATTTGCTAATAATTCTATAGCTCTTGTAGATTCCTCTGTAATCTCTTTTGGATGGTTGAAATGTGTATTTAACCATACTGGATGATATTTTTTAAGCATATTTACAAGGTCTTCAGTTATTCTTTGAGGCATAACAACTGGAGCTCTTGAACCTATTCTTATTATTTCTACATGAGGTATTGCTCTTAATTTCTTGATGATTGACTCAAGTCTTTCATCAGATACTAGTAATGCATCTCCACCAGATAATAATACGTCTCTAACCTGTGGTGTATTCTTAATGTATTCTATAGCCTTATCTATTCTATCCATTCCCATAGCAGAGTCTTGTTGTCCTGCAAATCTTCTTCTTGTACAATGTCTACAATACATTGAACATTGATCTGTTATTAAAAGAAGTACTCTATCAGGATATCTATGAGTTAATCCTGGTACAGGTGAGTCAGTATCTTCATGAAGAGGATCTTCCATGTCAGCTGCTCCCATATGAGTTTCTACTGCTTGAGGTACTGCTTGAAGTCTAACTGGACAATTTGGATCATCTTTATCCATTAATGATGCATAGTAAGGTGTAATACCCATTCTAAATTTCTTTAATGTTTTAGCAATATTTTCTTCTTCCTCTTTAGATATGTTTATTACCTTTTTTAAATCTTCTACAGTATTAATTCTGTTTCTTACTTGCCATTGCCAATCATTCCATTCTTCTTTCTTAACATCTTTCCACATTTCAATGTCTTTGTAACCCATTTACAAAACCTCCCTTATTTATTATGCATATAATTCTTCATATGTCTTTCTTAACTCTTCACTTTCTCTTAATATTTGAAGAGATATTTCAGCATGTCCTTTTGTATAACCATTACCTACTATCATACTTATGTCTTTTCCTACTCCTTCAGCTCCTAATGCAGCTTTTGTAAAGCTTGTTGCCATACTGAAGAAATAAACTAATCCTTCATCCTTAGTAGCAAGAATACTACCCATTTCAGTATTTGGTACATTTACATTATTTATAGTAATATCAGCCATTTTTCCATCAGTTACTTCGCTAATCTTATTCATCACTTCTACTGCATTTGTAGCATCCGCAACTATATAATTATCAGCTAAGTTTAATTTTCTAACTCTATCAATAGTCTCTTCATTATGTCCTAAACAAATAACATTACCTGTTATTCCTGCTCTCTTCTTAGCTTCATATAAGCAAAGCATACCTGATTTTCCTGCTCCACCAATAATTACTACTGTATCTCCAGGACTTACTAATTTAGCAGTTTGAGCTGGTGCTCCTGCAACGTCTAATACTGATAATGCTAAGTTTTCTGGAATATCTGAAGGTAATACTGCATATATTCCACTTTCAAAAAGAATTGCTTTTCCTTTTATATCTACTTGATCTATATCTTTTCTTACATCTACTATTTCATCAATTCTTAAAGGTGTTAAAGATAATGATACTAATGTTGCTATTTTATCTCCAATCTTTAAATCAGTTTTTCCTTCTAATGCAGGTCCTATTTTTTCAATAGTTCCTATAAGCATCCCACCAGATCCTGTTACTGGATTTTGATGTTTTCCTCTTTCATCAACTATACTTTTCATTATTTCTTTAATCTTTTCAACATCACCATCTGCTTCTCCCTTAATTTGAGTAAAACTTGCAGAGTCGATATTCAATGTTTGTACATCGATTAAAATTTCATTGTCATAAATTTCCATGCTATTGTCTATTTTAGTAGCTGGTTGAGGTAATTTACCTTTTGGCTCAATTACCCTATGAGTTCCATATGGACATCCTTTCTTCATAAAAAACGCCTCCCTATAATATTTATATTTTAATTTTTTCTTAAAAGGTTTTCCTGCCATCTATAGTAATGCAAATGCTATGCCACTTTTTCATTTTTTTACATTTTCCATATAAAATATTATAAAAAATACTATTAGCCTAGGCTAATAGTATTTTAAAAGAATTATATATTTTTTTAACATAAATTATTTTTTAAATTCTAATTGATTATTTAAATTATATATGGGTAAAAATTTTTTATATTTTAAATTTATAGCCGAATATTGGGCATAAACATTGTTTTATTGTTAATTATTAGACTAAGATTATAAATAAATATATACTAATTTTTATTCCTTATACTTGTTTCCTACTTCCAATCAAACGATATATTAATTAAAATATATGAATAAATTATATAATAAATAATTTAAAGTTTTAATTACTTATTCAATTAATTTTAACATTATTATGTCAAATACCTTGTTTTTTCACTCTTCTAGCTTTTTAATGTTCAGCTAAGTTTTAAGCAGTTTATGCCGAATTTTAAGCACTTAAAGTTTATACTTGATTTATAGATAACAATATGCTCATATTCTTAAATTCATCCTATTTTTTCTCTTTTAATCCATATTTCTTAATTTTATACTGTAATGTCTGTCTAGGTACTAAAATAAGTTCTGCCGTTTTCGTTATATTCCAGTTAGTTTTATTAAGTCCTGAAAAAATAATTTGTTTTTCTAATTCTTCAACTGCTTTGTTTAACGGTTGAATTTCTTCTTTGTTAACTGTAGATTTTTCTATAAAATCTACAAATTGCGAAGGAAGATGCTTCTCTTTTATAATATCAGTCTCTTCTATAGATAATATACCTTGAATAACATGTTCCAACTCTCTTACATTACCAGGCCAACTATATTTATTAAATACATTTAAAGCTTCATTAGATATGTCTTTTACTGATGTATTTAATTTTTCATTATATTTATCTATAAAATATTCTACTAATACAGGAATATCATCTATTCTTTCTCTTAATGGAGGTATTTCAAGATTTATTACACTTAATCTATAAAATAAATCTTTTCTAATTAATTTTTCTTCCATAGCCTTATCAGGTTCTGTATTTGTTGCCGTTATTATTCTTACATCTACATCTACCGTTTTAGTTGAACCTAACCTTCTTATACTTCCATCTTGTAATACTCTTAACATTTTTGCTTGAAGTTCAAGGGGCATTGAATTTATTTCATCAAGAAATAATGTTCCTCCATTAGCCAGTTCAAACAACCCTGGTCTATCTTCTGCTCCAGTAAATCCTCCCTTAACAGTTCCAAATAATATTCCTTCTAAAAGGTTTGCAGGTAAGGCTGCACAATTCTGAGCTATAAAATGATCATTTTTTCTACCACTAGCATTGTGTATAGACTGAACTAACAGTTCTTTGCCAGTTCCAGTTTCTCCATATATAAGTACTGGAGAAGATGTTCTGGATGCCCTTAATGCCATAGCTTTAAGTTTGATCATACTGGAATTTTGTCCTATTATATCTACAAAGGTATATCTAGCCTTTTCCTTATTCTTCCTAGGCTTTTCTTTATCCTTATATAACTCCTTCTGTAAATCAACTATTTTCTCTGATAATTTTTTAACATTTGTTATATCCGTTGATATCTCAATGGCTCCTTTTATTCTTCCTTTTTCCTTAATAGGAATCGATGTATTTACTGTAGTTATCCTATCTCCTTTGTAATTTACAAAAGATTGCTCTGCATTATATATAGGTTTACCGGTTTCCATTACTCTTATAAGAGTACTTGTATCATAGGATAGAGAAGGATATACTTCTAATATATGTCTTCCTATTGTTTTATCCCTATCTAATTCGTCAAGATTTTGAACTGATTTATTGAAATACAATATTTTACCTTTTTCATCGATTATTTGAATACCTTCTTCTAAATAGTTTAGTATCTCAAATATATTTTCTCTGAAAAAAATATCCTTCATTTTATTCCTCCTGTCTTGATTTTCAACATCTAATAACTACCACTTAAATATATTATTCTCTTATGATAATGAAATATCTAATGTATTGAAACTTTCCATTGTATTAGATATTATCAATTTATATTTTAGACTAAGTTCACCTTTACCTTCATCGTTTATATTAACATTAACCTTTTGAGTAGCTACTTCCATATCTAAATTACCATAAGCTGTAGTATATTGAGTACTATATTTATCTCCCTTTTTAAACGTTAGCTTAGACTTATTTTGCCCAAATCTTTTCATCCACACTTCATCATTCTTTATCCTTAAAGTTGTAGTTGAATCTTCCATGCCTGATATCTCGGATTCATCATATACTATATAATAAAAATTATTCTTCTTATAAAACTTACCTTCTGTAATCAACTCTATTCTATCGCTTTCTCCATCGTCTCTTTTCTGAGTTCCTAATATCTTTACAGTTATATTTTTCATTATATCTCCCTTTCTATTTACTTAGAAATATTCTTTAACAAGTTTAATACTTATATTTCTATTATATCATTAAATAAAAAAAGAAAAACCCAGGATATTTATCCCAGGTCACATCATCAATGTTCCATTTTCATCTTGAATTATTTGAAGTATATCCTCTTGCCTTCCATCTAAAGCATTTATATATACTATAAAATCAGATCCTTTATATGTTCCACTAAATTCATAACATAATAAATCATTGTTTCCTCTGTCTGGTATAACTGCTAGACGAACATTTTCAATATCGAATCCAATTCTAACATTATCCCTTGCTTCTTCCTCAGTAATTTTAGGCTTTGGTAAATCTCTTTCATGATTACTCTTAAGAAAATTAGCTGCATCTATCCCTATTATTTCTCCATCATCTAAAGATACTTTCACCTTTATTAAATCTGTATACATTGGGATCCCATCCTGCTCATATACAAAATTAAATAAGATTGAATTATCATATTTTGTACTATAATTAGCTTGCATACTAGTATAACCATTCTCATCCAAAAATTCCTTTGCAATCTTTAAAGCCTCTTTTTCACTAATATTCTTATCTTCTACTTCTTTGGAATTTTCCATCCATACTACTTTTCCACCTTGTATACTCACTCCTATAATTATAGATTCGCCTTCATTATCAGGTGTTATACTAAATGTATAAGCATCTATATTAGAACTACCTGTAGACTCACCTTTATTAAACATATTTACATCCTTTGGATTCTTAATTCCAAGAAAATCTAAGGCTATTTTTCTTGCTTCTTTTTCATTTACAGTATCTTCTCCTAACCCTTTAGGTTCCACATTAAGTACTTGATCAGAAAATGGTCCATCATATATTAATTCTGGATATTCAGTCATTTGTTCTTCTTCATATTTTTGCATCTGAGCATCTAAAATATCTTCATTGGCTTCTCCTATTTTATCCTTTTCTCCTTCTCTAATTTTAAACATGGTTAAATCCCCTGTCAAAATTTCATCATGTGCTTCTTGCAATTCAGCTGTTAACTGTTCTGTATAATCTTGTAATCTAAACAAAGTCTGTCTTTCTTTATCATCTAATTTATCTCCCTTAATATATCTGCCTATTAAAGAATAACTATAATCAGCAACTTGATTTAAAAACTTTTCAGTTTTAGCCAAATTTTCATGTCCTATAGGTAATTGAGATAATTTATCATGGGCAAAATACGCTTGCTGATATATTTGACTAAGCAATAATATATCACTTTCCTCTGAAGCAGATACTAAAGATTTAGATAAAGACGTTTGAACAGTCTCTACATTATCCTTCATATCATAAAATATCCTCTGATATTGATTAATTAATTGATCTTCATAGTAATTTCTCATTCTATATTGATTATATCCCCATACTCCTGTAGCCAATATTGCTATTGCTAGTATTGTTGGGATAATAGCTTTTTTATATCTCATAATAACCTCCTCTAGTTTCCAAACCAATGCTTACCTATCTCAATGACTTTCTCTCTTGACCATATCCATTTACTTGTAGCAGTAGCCGGATTCCAATAATACAAACATCCATATGTAGGATCCCAACCATTTAATGCATCTCTAGCAGCTCTCAAGGATTCATTATCAGGACTCAAATTCATCTGCCCATCAGCTACTGCTGTAAAAGCTAATGGCTGATAAATAACTCCTGCTATTGAATTAGGAAAAGAAGGATTTTCAACCCTATTCAATACAACTGCTGCAATAGCAACTTTACCTACATAAGGCTCTCCCCTAGCTTCTCCATGAACTGCTCTAGCTAAAAGATATACATTATCATCTCTTGTAACACCAGTAGTTTGAGCTTGAGAAACTCCTAGGGATATTCCTAGAGAATTAGCTGTAGCTGGACCTATTATTCCATCTACTGTTAATCCATGTTTTCTTTGAAATTGTCTAGTAGCTCTATACATTTGAGGACCATATATACCATCAACTGAACCCTCATAATATCCCCAATCTTTCAATCTTCTCTGTGCTTCCCTTACTGTATCCCCTGAAGAACCCCAATATATAACTCTTGGAGCTCTTGCTGAAATTTTAGAATATCCAGAAGAAGTAGCTTCATTCAGATTATTACTTCGACCCGAGAATATGCTAATAGATATCAATAAAATTAAAAGTATTGATATAATTATTGTAAATTTTCTCATTTTAGTCCTCCTTATATTTCTTTGTTAGATTACATTGGAATTTTATTATATTTTCTGTAAAAAAGCTTAATATTATGCACAAAAAAAGAAAGGTTAAACCTTTCTTTTCCTATCTTATATTTCATTATCAAATAAATTTGCTAATTTAGTTTTACTCTTTTCTAATACTTCTACTAATTTAAATTTTATTTTCACTGCTTTATCTTTAGAATCATTATCATCCTCTATCATGTCATATTCTTCATCTGTAAGTACCTCACTCATATTTTTACTTGTTTCTTCAGTTTCTATCTCATCATCCATATCTAAAAAGCATAATGGTGGAAACATAACACACCACCAATTCTCACCCTTACCTTCTCCTAAAACTACCCTTAGTGCAGTATAATTACCTGCTGGCAAAGTAAAGCCTCCATAACTTTTAGTAGGAAAATCATAATCTCCAAAATACACGTTCACATCATATTCTTTACCTATTCTATTTAACTCTTTTTTTGCAATATCTTGTATGACATCCATATTTCTGTCCAAAATTTCTCTAGTCTCTGATATAGACTTAGACTTCTCAAATTTCGGAGTCATTTCCTCTATAATCTTATCTCTTATTATTAGTTTTATCTCTTGATCCTCATTAGTATCACTATTGGCTATAACATGGAGTCTAATAAGCTTTTCCTTATAACTATCTACATTTTTATATACTTCAGCTAATGATACAGCTCCTATTCCCATTACTACAAAGATCACTAATACAATAGTAATAACTATTTTTATTTTACCCTTCACCCCTATACCGTTGCCAAAACCTTATAGAACCCTATAAGTTTGTTTAATTCCTTCTTCAACCTACCCTATTTTGCAATTCATTAGAATATGCTACTCTAGTTTGATATAATAGTCCAAAGGCTT
>NZ_WSFU01000092.1 GCF_016820635.1 Anaeromonas gelatinilytica
AATTAAAATTTATAGGTTTTTATAAGGTTTTTATAGACAATTATAGATTTTATGCAACGGTACACCTTCCCTAGTAAAAGATAAGTTTATTTATAAAATATTGGATAAAGCATATCAAAAATTTAATGTTGAATTAGAAGAAATGACTATTGAATCAAATCCTAAAACATTAAATAGAAATAAACTTTTAAAGTATAAAGAAATGGGAATAAATAGAATAAGTATGGGCGTTCAATCATTGGATAATAGAATTTTAAAAGACATAGGTAGAATACACAACGTTGAGGATTTTATGAATACTTACTATTTAATTAAAGAAATAGGGTTTAAAAATATAAATGCGGATATAATGTTTAATCTTCCAGATCAAACTTTAGAGAATATGTTAGATACATTGAAAAAAATTGTAAAGTTAGACATTCCTCATATATCTTTTTACAGTTTAAAGCTTGAAGAGCAAACTGAATTCTATAAAAGATACTTAGAAGGAAAACTTAATTTGCCAAATGAAGATATCGAAAGAGATATGTATCATAAAGGAATAGAATTATTAGAGTTGAATGATATATATCAATATGAAATATCAAATTTTGCAAAAAAAGGATTTGAATGTAAACATAATGTATATTATTGGGCACTAAAACCATATATTGGATTAGGGATATCTTCCCATTCAAATATGTTTGATAAAAGATGGGGAAATACTACAGATTATAATATTTACAAAAAAAATATTATAAATAATAAATTCCCTATAGAAGATACGGAAATAATAGATAAGGATACAAAAATGTTAGAATATATGATTTTAGGATTAAGATTAAAGGAAGGAATATCCGAAGTAAAATTTAAACAAAAATTTAACAATGATATTTATGATGTTTTTGGCAAAGCCATTAAATGTAATGAAAGCCATTATCTTCTTAAAAGAGTAGGACATAATATTTGCTTAACGAAAAAAGGATTTGATTTGTCAAATATTGTATTTAAAGAATTTATTTAATAGGGTATTGACAAAAAGTGAATTCAATGATAATTTTTAAATAGATATTAGCACTCCTCTTTACAGAGTGCTAATAACTTAATAAAAAGGGTGATACTATGAAAATAGATGAAAGGAAGTTAAAAATATTACAGGCTATCATCCATAATTATATAATAAATGCTGAGCCAATTGGATCTAGAACCATATCAAAAAAATATGATCTGGGTGTTAGTCCAGCTACTATTAGAAATGAAATGTCTGATTTAGAAGAGTTAGGTTATTTATTACAACCTCATACATCAGCTGGGAGAATTCCATCTAATAAAGCTTATAGGCTTTATGTAAATGGGCTAGTTAATAATAGTCATATTGATACAAAGAAAGGTAATAAAGTTGATAAGAAACTAATTGAAAGCATAGGACAGATAGAGGAATTAATAGAAAATAGTGCTTCTATATTATCTAAATTAACTAATTATACTTCTTTGGCTATTGCACCTCAGTTGAAATTGAGTAAAATTAAACATGTACAGATAGTACCTGTAGATGAAATGCGAGTTTTATTAGTTATTGTTACTGAATCAGGTATGGTGAAGAATACTATATTAAGATTAGATAGAAGTATATCTAAAGAACAATTGAATATCATATCTAATTTACTTACAGAAAAACTTAAGGGTAAATTAATTGGTCATATTGGTGATGTTTTACAGGTCAAGATTATTAAAGATATGTATGAGTTTAAAGATATATTAGAAAGTCTCATAAAAAATATAAATAAATCTGTTAATAGCAAAGAATCTGTAGAACTATATTCTAATGGGATAACAAAAATATTTGATTTTCCTGAGTATAATAATATAGATAGAGTTAAAGCATTTATATCTTTTCTTGAAAATAAAGACAATGTAATTGAGATGTTAATGAATAATGGATTTAATAGTATGAATAATTTAGCAATAACTATAGGTGAAGAAAATTCTTATGAAGAGATTAAAAATTGTAGTTTAATAACAGCAACTTATAAAGTTAATGGTAAAACTATTGGTAAAATTGGAGTTATAGGTCCTACTAGGATGGAATATTCAAAGGTTATTCCACTAGTCCAAAGTATTTCTTTAGATTTATCACGTATATTAAATAAATACTTTGAATAGGAAGATTAGAATATATTTAGCTCCTTTAATATATAACTATATAGTTAAAGAGGTGAATTAAATGGAAAAAGAAGAAAAAGATTTAGAGCAAGATGAGAATTCAGAAGAAATTATTGAAGACGTAAAAAATATTGAAGACGATTCTGATAGTTCTCAGCAAGATTTAGAAGAAGATGAAGAAAAAGAAATTGAAGAAGACAAAGAGAGGTATTTAAGACTTCAAGCAGATTTTGCTAATTATAAAAAAAGAGTTGAAAAAGAAAAAGCATCTATTTATACTTTTGCTAATGAAAAGATAGTTACAGATTTGCTAGATGTAATAGATAATTTTGAAAGAGCATTTACATCTGTTGATGAAGCAATAGAAGATGATAGTTTTTATAAAGGTGTTATAATGGTATATAAGCAATTAATGGATATACTAGAAAAGAATGGTTTAGAAGAAATAAAAGCCAAAGAAGAAAAATTTGACCCAAATTTACATCATGCAGTTATGCAAGAAGAGAATGATGAATATGAAGAAAATACAATAATAGATGTATTTCAAAAGGGTTATAAATTAAAAGACAAAGTAATAAGACCAAGTATGGTTAAAGTATCTAACTAAATCAATAAAAGTTTGGGAGGTTTGAAAATGAGTAAAATAATAGGAATTGACTTAGGAACAACAAACTCATGTGTAGCAGTTATGGAAGGAGGGGAAGCGGTAGTAATACCTAATGCAGAAGGTAACAGAACCACTCCATCAATAGTTGCTTTTACAAAAGAAGGTGAAAGATTAGTAGGTGAAACTGCTAAAAGACAGGCAGTTACAAATCCAGAAAGAACAATAATGTCTATAAAAAGACATATGGGAACAAATCATACAGAACAAATTGATGGTAAAGATTTAACACCACAAGATATTTCTGCAATGATTCTTCAAAAGTTGAAATCAGATGCAGAAAATTACCTAGGAGATAAAGTAACAGATGCAGTAATCACAGTACCAGCATATTTTACGGATAGTCAAAGGCAAGCGACTAAAGATGCTGGTAAGATAGCTGGATTAAATGTTAAAAGAATTATAAATGAACCAACAGCGGCTTCTTTAGCTTATGGTTTAGACAAAGAAGATGAGCACCATAAAATAATGGTATTTGACCTAGGTGGAGGAACATTTGATGTATCTATTTTAGATTTAGGAGATGGAGTATTTGAAGTAATCTCAACCAAAGGTGATAACCATTTAGGTGGCGATGATTTTGATGAGGCTTTAATAGATTATTTAGCTGATGAATTTAAGAAAGAAAATGGAATAGATTTAAGAAAAGATAAAATGTCATTACAAAGATTAAAAGAAGCAGCAGAAAAAGCTAAAAAAGAATTATCATCTACATTAACAACTAATGTAAACTTACCTTTTATCACTGCAACTCAAGAGGGACCAAAACATTTAAATATAGATATTAAAAGATCTAAGTTTGAAGAATTAACATCTAATTTAGTAGAGAGAACAATGGGACCTACACGAGCTGCATTAAAAGATGCAGGAATTGGGGCTGGAGAAATTGATAAAGTAATATTGGTTGGTGGTTCAACTAGAATTCCAGCAGTTCAAGAATCTGTAAAGAAATTAACAGGTAAGGATCCTCATAAAGGAGTAAATCCTGATGAAGTTGTATCATTAGGAGCTGCTATTCAAGCTGGAGTATTAAGTGGAGATGTTAAAGATGTGTTGTTATTAGATGTTACACCATTATCATTAGGAATTGAAACATTAGGTGGAGTATTTACTAAGCTTATAGAAAGAAATACAACAATACCTACAAATAAGAGCCAAGTATTCTCTACTGCAGCAGATAATCAAACAGCCGTAGATATTCATGTATTACAAGGTGAAAGAGAAATGGCAGCGGGTAATGTTACTTTAGGTAGATTCCAACTTACAGGAATACCACCAGCACCAAGAGGAGTACCTCAAATAGAAGTAACTTTTGATATTGATGCTAACGGTATAGTAAATGTATCGGCAAAAGATTTAGGAACTGGAAAAGAGCAAAAAATTACAATCACAGCTTCTACAAATCTATCCGATGAAGAAATAGAACAAAAAATTAAAGATGCAGAAATGCATGAAGACGAGGATAAGAAAAGAAAAGAAAGCATAGAAACAAGAAATAATGCTGAATCAACAGTTTATCAAACCGAAAAAGTTCTTAAAGATATGGAAGGAAAAATAAGTGATGATGAAAAAGCAAAAGTAGAAGCTAAAGTTGAAGAACTTAAGAAAGCTTTAGATAGTGATAATACTGAAGAGATTAAAACAAAAACTGAAGAATTAAATAATGAATTCCATACTATATCACAAAAAATGTATGAACAGGCTCAACAAGCGGGGCAACAAGCAGGTCAAGGAGGAGCTAATAATCAACAATCTCAACAAGATGATAATGTAGTAGATGCTGATTATGAAGTAGTAGATGATGAAGAAGATAAATAATTAGTCTTATAAACTGAAGCTAAATCATGTGATTTAGCTTCAGTATTTTAAAGACATAGTTAAAGAAGGTGGTGAAAAGGTGAGCAAGAGAGATTATTATGAAATATTAGGCCTAGATAAAAATGCTTCTGATCAAGATATAAAGAGAGCCTATAGAAAACTTGCGAAGAAATATCACCCTGACCTTAATCCTGATAATAATGAAGCTGAAACTAAATTTAAAGAAGCAAGTGAAGCATATGAAGTATTAAGTAATTCAGAAAAGAGGCAGAAGTATGATCAATTTGGTCATGCAGGAGTAAATGGACAAGGCGCTGGTGGATATGGAGGATTCAGTGGTCAAGGATTTGATTTTAGTGATATATTTGGTGATGTTTTTGGTGATATTTTCGGAGGTGGAGGTTTTTCTCAAGGAAGAAGAAAAAACGGTCCAAGAAGGGGTGCTGATATAAAAATTGCAATTGATGTAACTTTTAAAGAAGCTGCTTTTGGGACAGAGAAAAAAGTTGATGTGAGAAGGACAGAAAATTGTTCTAAATGTAATGGAATTGGGGCAGAATCTGCTAATGATAAAAAGACTTGTAATCAATGTAATGGAACTGGAGAGATAAAACAGGCTCAAAATACACCTTTTGGACAATTTGTAAATGTAAGAACCTGTCCTAAGTGTAATGGAAGTGGTAAAATTATCACAAATCCATGTAGTAAATGTGGTGGAACTGGTAAAGAGAAGAAGACTAAAAGAATTAATATAAAGATTCCAGCTGGTGTGGATACTGGATCGGTTATACCTTTAAGAGGAGAAGGAGAGCCTGGTGAGAAAGGTGGACCTAGAGGAGATTTATATATCTATATGAATGTATTACCTCATGAAATATTTAAAAGAGATGGAAATGATGTTATATTAGAGCTTCCAATAACTTTTGTTCAAGCAGCATTAGGAGATGAATTAGAAGTACCTACTCTTGAAGGAAAGGTAAAATATAAGATAAATGAAGGAACTCAATCTGGAACTGTGTTTAGATTGAAAAACAAAGGAATACCTAGTGTAAGAGGATATGGAAGAGGAGACCAATATGTTAAGGTTATTGTGGAAGTACCTAAAAACCTTAATGAAAGTCAGAAAGATATTTTAAGAAATTTTGCTGAGAAAACTGGTGAAACAGTTCATGAGCAGAAAAAAGGATTTTTTGATAAAGTAAAAGATGTTTTTGGGTAATAATATAATACTATATAATAAATAATCATCCCTTAAGGGATGATTATTTATTATATAGTAGAAGTTGCTTTTTTGTTATAAAATAGGATATAATGAATGGATAGATTTTGAAAAAGATACTTAGTATATTATAATAATGATAATAATAAAGTTTAGGGATGTGAAAATATGAAATGGATCGAAGTTCAAGTTAGAACAACTACTGAAGCTGTGGAGACTGTAAATAATATATTGTACGAGGCGGGAGCAGAAGGACTAGTGATAGAAGATTATAAAGATATAACTCTTTTTAAGAATAATGCAGAAAGTTGGGATTATATAGATCCAAATTTAATAAAAAATAATTTTGAAGGGGCAATAGTTAAAGGTTATTTTGAAGAAAGTGAAGATTTAATAGATAAAATTGAACTAATAAAACAAAATATAGAAAAAATACCTAGTTATAATTTAGATAAAGGTCTAGGTGAAGTTACTACATCTGAAATAGAAGAACAAGATTGGTCAAAAACTTGGAAGAAATATTATAAACCAAAGAAAATAGGAGAAAAAGTAGTCATAAAGCCTACCTGGGAACATTATGAAAAAGATAAAGATGAAGTTATAATTGAATTAGATCCAGGAATGGCATTTGGTACTGGAACTCATGAAACCACAATGTTGTGTGTTAGACAATTAGAAAAATATGTACACAAATTTGATACTGTATTTGATGTGGGTTGTGGGACCGGGATTTTAGCTATTGCTGCAGCAAAACTAGGTGCTGTTAATGCTATAGCAATTGATTTAGATGAAGATTCAGTAAGGGTAGCCAAACAGAATATAAAGAAAAATGGTGTGGCTAACACTGTTCAAATAAAACATGGTAATCTATTAGATGTAGTTGAAGGCAGAGCAAATGTAGTAGTAGCAAATATAATAGCTGATGTAATAAAGATTTTAGCTAAGGATATAAAAAGATTTATGGAAGAAGATGGTGTTTTTATAGCTTCTGGTATAATTCTTGATAAGATTGGAGAAGTAAGGGAAGAATTAGAGAAGAATGGGTTAAAAGTCATAGATGAGATTAAAATGGGTGAATGGGCTTGTTTGATTTCAAAGATAGGTATAGTTGAAAATGAATAGATTTTTTGTTTCTAAAAAAGATATAGAGAATGATATTGTTACAATAAAAAGTGATGACGTAAAGCATATAAAAAATGTATTGAGACTTAAAAAAAGTGATGAAATATCAGTATGTGATAATACAGATAATGAATATATAGTTAAAATTATTAATATTACAAATGAAGAAGTGAAAGGAAATATAATAAAGGAGATTAATATTAAAAGAGAATCTAATATAAATATCACTTTATATCAAGGCTTTCCTAAGAGTTCAAAAATGGACATGATAATTCAAAAAGCCACTGAATTGGGAGTTAAGAAAATAGTACCAGTGATAACTGATAGAACTATTGTAAAAATAAAAGATCAAAAGAAAGAAAATAAAAAAATAGATAGGTTTAAAAAAATAGCGATAGAAGCATCCAAACAATCTAAAAGAGGGATTATTCCAGAAGTCACTAGTATTATGAGTATAGATGAAGTAATAGAAGAAATAGATAAAAATTCCTCTTTTACAATAGTACCTTATGAAGATGAAAATAAATTGGGAATAAAGAGTTTTATATGTGAAGTAGAAAATAAAAATATAAATATAATTATAGGCCCTGAAGGTGGATTTACTGAAAGAGAGATTTCTAAATTGAAAAATATTGATTCAAGAATTGTTTCTTTAGGACCTAGAATATTAAGGACTGAAACCGCGGGGCTCACTACAATTGCTATTATTATGTATGAATTAGGAGATATAGGAGTGGTATAAATGGAAACTGTAGCTTTTTATACATTAGGTTGTAAAGTGAATCAATATGAAACGGATGCTATGGCTGAAATTTTTAGAGATAGAGGATATGAAGTAATAGAATCTAATGAAAAAGCAGATATATATGTTATAAATACTTGTTCCGTTACTAATTTAGGAGAAAGAAAGTCTAGACAATTTATTAGAAGGTCAAAGAAGATAAATTCGGAAGCTATAATATGTGTAGTTGGATGTTATGCTCAAATTTCTCCTGATGAGGTAATAAATATAGAAGGTGTAGATTTAATATTAGGTACAAAAGATAAAAATAAAATAGTAGATTTATGTGAAGAGGCAGAAAAAGAAAACAAGAAAATAAATGCAGTAGAAAATGTTATGGAAATTACAAGATTTGAAGAGATAAGTTCAAATTCAATTCAAGAAAATACTAGAGCATATATAAAAATACAAGAAGGATGTAATCAATATTGTTCTTATTGTATAATTCCATATGCTAGAGGGCCTATAAGAAGTAGAGAACTGGAAAATATAATCAAAGAGGCGAATATATTAGTTGATAAAGGTTTTAAAGAAATAGTATTAACTGGCATTCATGTAGCATCTTATGGTAAGGATTTAGGTGAAGAAAGGCTTATTGATGTAATAGAAAAAGTTCATAAAATAGATAAATTAAGAAGAATAAGATTAAGTTCGCTAGAACCTACTTTGGTTACAGAAGAATTTATGAGTAGATTATCTAAATTAAATAAAGTATGTCCACATTTCCACTTATCTTTACAAAGTGGAAGTGATACAGTACTTATAAGAATGAATAGAAAATATACCACTGATGATTATAGAAAAAGAGTTGAATTAATAAGAAAATATATGAAGGATGCAGCTATAACTACAGATATAATAGTAGGATTTCCTGGGGAATCAGAAGTTGAATTCAATGAAACATATGATTTTGTAAAACAAATAAAATTTGCAAATGTTCATATTTTCAAGTATTCTCCTAGGTCAGGTACACCAGCTGCAAAACATAAAAATCAAATTCATGGAACAATAAAAAATGAAAGAAGTAAAAAATTAATAGATTTGGTAGAGAAGGAAGCAAATATATTTAAAGAAAATTTTTTAAATACTGCGCGAGAAATATTAGTAGAAGGTGAAAGTAAAAAAGAAGGTTTTGTGGAAGGCTATACTGATAATTATATTAGAATATTGGTAAAAGGAACTGAAGAGTTAGAAAATCAGATAATTAAAGTAAGATTAAAGGAATTAATAGGTGAAAATATTCTTGGAGAAGTTATTTATAAATAAAGGATATATTACTTTTCTATAGAATATTATTTAATAACACTCTTTTTTATCCATTTTTTTAAGGAGGTGAAAGAATGAGTGATTGTATCTTCTGTAAAATAATAAATAAAGAAATACCTTCAGAAATTGTTTATGAGGATGAGTTGATTATGGCTTTTAATGATATAGAAGCTAAAGCACCAGTCCATATATTAATTATTCCCAAGAAACATATATCATCTTTAAATAAAATGGAAGATGAGGATGGTGAATTGATTTCTCATATTTTTAAAATTATATCTGAGATAGTAAAGGAAAAAGGAATTAAAGAATCAGGGTATAGAGTTGTAAATAATTGTGGAGAGAATGGAGGACAGACTGTTGATCATCTTCATTTTCATGTTTTAGGAGGTAGAAATTTAACTTGGCCTCCAGGTTAAAAATTCTTTGGTAAATTGAAAATATAAAAATAGTTGCAGAATATCCCTATATAAGATATAATTATTTAGTGCCGAAATCCACTTACTGCAAAGATTTTATATATTATTGCAGAAACGAGGGGAGGGAGAAAAATGGCAGAAATCAAAGTTGGGAATAATGAATCATTAGACAATGCCTTGAGAAGATTTAAGAAACAATGTTCTAGAAGTGGTGTACTATCAGAAGTTAGAAGAAGAGAACATTATGAAAAGCCAAGCGTAGCACGTAAAAAGAAGGCAGAAGCGGCGAGAAGAAAAAATAAAAAAAGAAGATAATGTTTTAAGAGGGTGAATAGATGTCACTTAAAATTAAATTGATGGATGATTTAAAATTATCTATGAAAAATAAAGATAAGGTTAGAAAGAATTCCATTATAATGATAAGATCTGCTATTAAACAAAAGGAAGTTGACGAAAGAATAGAATTAGATGATAATGCTATTTTAGATATTATATCTAAGCAAGTAAAACAAAAGCGAGATTCTATTAATGAATTCAAAAAAGGTAATCGCAATGATTTGGTTGAGCAAACCCAACAAGAAATAGATATTCTTATGGAATATTTGCCTCCACAATTATCGGAAGAAGAACTGGAAACTATAGTTAAAAAGACTATTGACGAAGTAGGAGCTTCTTCAATGAAAGATATGGGGAAAATAATGGGTAAGGTAATGCCACAAATAAAAGGTAGAGCGGATGGTAGCCTTGTAAATAAAATAGCAATTAAATATCTTAAATAAAAAAATCAGGTATATACCTGATTTTTTTATTGTCTAGGAAAGTTAATTTAACAAAAGTTTTAGACTATTGATAAGTACAACTATCAATGACTATAGAAAATATTGGGAGACAATAAAAAATATGGGTTGTAGGGGATGTAATCACCTGCCGTATTAGAAGGGTGCTCAGGGGCACGTTTTATGCACCGTCGAAGGGAAACTAGGTTTCCTTGAGCTGTGCGGACACGTTTCTAG
>NZ_WSFU01000083.1 GCF_016820635.1 Anaeromonas gelatinilytica
GGAAACCTTATTTTTGGAACAGAAGCTATCTTCTTCTTTCATCAGGCGGAGCCCCTATTGAAACCATAAAAGAATATATTAAAAACCAAGAAACTCCTAATACGGCTAACACCCTCTGAATCGAAGATTCAGAGGGTGCTTGCGCCTTAATGCATGATCAATTAAATTTCTACGATTAAAAAAACATTTAAAAAATATTTGACAGGATATTATAGATTTAATATAATTAATCTTGTAAATGCAAATGATTTGCATTTACAAGATTAAGATCTATTTATGAATAGAATGTACAGATACATATAATATAGTTTGAAAATTTGGATAGGTAAATTCAGAATATACTTTCTATAAAGCTAAAATTTCAAGTAAACATGTAGGAAAACAGTTGAATAGGTTATCATAGCAAAGCAATTTGCATTGGAAACTTGATGATTAAGTACAAAGATACACCTGCAAATTGTAGGTGTCTCTCTTAATGTTTAAAGTTAAGACTATTTAAGTATAATCGTACCCTAAAGGGATATGGAAAAACCCTAGAGAAAATGACCATGTTTGATATTACTCGTCATAGGTTCGAGTTTTTTGACTTTTGTTCTGAATATAAGATAAAAATGGAAAGGAATGTTTAAAAATGACAAAAATAGATATTATTTCTGGTTTTTTAGGTTCTGGGAAAACTACATTAATAAAGAAATTATTAAAAGAAAAATTATTAAAAGAAAAGATTGTTATTATTGAAAATGAATTTGGAGAAATAGGAATTGACGGTTCATTGCTAAAGAAGTCAGGGATTGAGATTAAAGAATTGAACTCTGGATGCATTTGTTGTACGTTAGTAGGTGACTTTGAACGAAGTATTAGAGAGATTATTCATAAGTTTAAGCCCGAAAGAATCATAATTGAACCTTCGGGAGTAGGCAAGCTATCGGAGGTGTTAAAGGCTTGTGAGACACCAGAATTGAAGGATATTCTTCACATAAATATGCTCATAACCGTAGTTGATGTATCTAAGTATGAAATATATCTTCCAAATTTTGGTGAATTCTTTGAAAACCAAATTAAATATGCTAGGACGATTATTCTTAGTAGGACTCAAAAAGCCTCACATGAAAAGATAGATAAGGTAGTGAGCTCTATTCGGAAGCTAAATGACAAGGCAAATATTGTAACAACGCCATTGGAAAGTTTAAAAGCAGAGCAAATTGTAGCGGTTTCAGAACAGGATACAGCAGTATCTCTTGAAAAACAGATTAAGAATGTGGTATTAGATAAGAGACTGCATTCGGATTGTTGTGAATGTGGACATGTGCATAAGGAGATTCATCATCATGCTAATTGCAGATGTGGTCATGAGCATCATCATAGTGCAGATGAAATTTTTGAAGTATGGGGAATGGAGACGTCGAAGATATTTAATGAAGAAGAATTGAAGAGTATCATTACTATGCTTGATAATGATGATTTTGGATTTGTATTAAGAGGAAAGGGCTTTTTGCAAGTTGATAATGGAGCATGGGTTCAGTTTGATTATGTTCCTGAAGAGATAAATATGAGCAAAGTTGATCCAGATTATACGGGGAGGATATGTATAATAGGTAGAAATCTAAACAAAAATGGGCTTAAAAAACTATTTCATGCTACAGTATAAGTCGAGGTTGAATAAATGAAGACATGTGTGGATATTATTACTGGATTTTTGAACTCCGGAAAAACAACTTATATAAATGAATTGCTTCAAGATAAGAATCTGCTAGAAGATAGAGTTGTTGTTATACAATGTGAAAATGGTGAAATAGGTATTGAAAGTGCTGTATTAAAGGATAATATAGTTTTTATAAATACTCTTGAAGAACAAAAAGATTTAGATGTCAAATATCTTGGAGATATCATTGATAAATATTTACCCGATAGAATAATTATTGAGTATAATGGAATGCTTGAGACAGAAAAAATTTTATCTTTATTTGAAAAACGTTCTGTTAGAAAAAAGTGTTTTATTGGAAATATCATATGTTTAGTGGATGTATCAACTTTTGAAGTTTATATGAATAATCTTGGAAATATATTGAGGAATCAAATTGTTTTGGCAGACCGAGTTGTTTTAAACAAGATAGCTAATACTCAAGAAGAAAACTTTAAAAGAATAGAGAAAAGTATAAGGAATCTTAACAGAAATGCAGAGTTATTTAAGGTACCTTTATATGATGAGGAATTTCCGAAAAAATTAAAAATTGATGTTGATACGTCTTCTATTGATAAATCCAAATTTAGTTTAAAGATATCAAATATTTTTATTAGCATATTTCTTATGTTTGTCATTGCATATTTTACTTTTTCTGTTATGAGAGCTTTTAAAGTGAATGTAATTAATATAGATTTTTCAGAAATTAAAATTTTTAATATGATATTTATAAGTATTTTAATGCAAGCTTTTCCTTTTATGCTAGTTGGGATGTTTGTATCATCTATTATGCATGTATTTATTTCCAACGAAACTATTGTAAAGCTTTTTCCAAAAAAATTTGGGTTAGGTTTTTTAACCGCAATGTTTGGAGGTCTTTTATTTCCTGTATGTGAATGCGCTATTGTGCCGGTGACAGCACGGTTAGTAAAAAAAGGGGTATCATTACCTGTTGCAGTGACATTCATGTTATCTGCACCTATTATTAATCCAATTGTTATTACATCAACTTTATATGCTTTTCCAGAACATCCGGAAATAACAATATACAGAATATATTTTGGTCTTGTTATTGCTTTGGCTGTAGGTCTTATATTAACGCTTTTTCCCGAGACAAAACCTTCACTATTAGATGAAATAAATGGATTAACATGTGATTGTGTATATTGCAATTTGGAAATGAATGGCAAGCAAAGCATTGGCGAAAAAATACGAATTATGTTTTTGCATGCTGGTGAAGAATTCTTTAGTGTTGGTAAATATTTTGTTTTAGGAGCGTTTTTGACAAGTCTTATACAAACCATAGTACCAAGAGATATTTTTTCAGAATTATGGGTAAGAGATGGCTTAGCTCTTGTTGTGATGATGGCAATAGCTTTTCTGTTTTCTGTGTGTTCTACTTCAGATGCTTTTATTGCAAGAAGTTTTTGGGATAGGGTTTCAACTGGATCAATTATGGGATTTCTTGTATTTGGTCCTATGATGGATGTTAAGAATCTTTTTATGTTGTTTGCAAGTTTTAGAAAGTCATTTGTTATTAAGCTTGTAATATTTATCACTATAATATCTTTTGTGTTGCTTTATTTCTTAACATTTTTATTACTATAGAGGGAGGTAGGTGTATTGTGAGAGGTATTAAAACAAGAAATTATAATATTGATGCTGCTTTTAAGATTGCCATGTTGATGGGTTTTGCTATATTCTTTTTTTTAACAATACAATCGGGACGGGTTTTAAAATATGTACATCCGAGAAATGTGCTATTTATAAAGTTTGCAGTAATTGCCATGGTATTGATATCTTTTTTCCTTATCCCTGAGGTATTCAAACCACAGAGAATTAGAGTGAATTCAATGCCACTTCTGTTTTTTGTTTTACCACTTATAATGGCATTTCTACTACCAGCTCAGAGTTTTAACTCAAATTCTATATCTTATGGTGACTTAAAACTTGAAAGGAATTCGAGAAATATAGATGATTCTGAGAAAAAAATTGAGTATTCAAATAAAAGTGAAGATAAAGAGGATATCTATATAGATGAGTATTCTGATACCAAAGATCAAAGTATTGTTGATTCAAATGATAGTGAATATAAGGAGGATACTTATGTAGATGAGTATTCTGATACTGAAAATGAAAGCATTATTGATTCAAATGAAGATGAACTTCAATTAATTGATGGAACTATTATAATGGATAGCGACAATTATGTAAGATGGATGCAGGAAATATATGAAAACATAGAAAAATATAATGGAAATAAGATTCAAGTTACTGGTTTTGTGTTCAAAGATGATCAATTTAATGATAATGAGTTTGTACCTGCAAGAATGATGATGGTTTGCTGTGCTGCTGATGTGCAGCCAGTAGGATTTCTGTGTAGATATGAAAATGAAGTCGAGCTAGAGACAGATACTTGGGTAAAAGTGCATGGTACTATTACAAAAGATGGATTTAAAGGAAACGATATACCTATTATTGAAGCAGACAAAGTTGAAAATACAGCAAAACCAGAGGTTGACTATGTATTTCCTTTTTAATTAATGTATATAGCGTAAAAATAATTGTGAACCTCATCCCCTGAATAGAATATTCAGAGGGTGCTTATATTTATATTAACAAAATTAAATTATTTCAACTAGTATAAAATATAATCTAATGATGGCTTAGAAAATGAAATTACATTTTCTAAGCTATCTTTATCTTTGCTAAATTTTGGGTAATTAGTATTCTATTTTTAAAATGATAAAAGCATCTAAATCCGAAGGCTATTTGTTTAATTACTTTAATTTTATTATTAATGCCTCCTATAATTCCGTTACTATAGTTGTATTTTAGTGTATTATTTATGTACTCCATATGATGCTTTTAATTCCGGATCTAAATGTAAAAGATAGTTAATTATATCAACTTCTCTTATCCTATCTTTAAAACAACGATGATATTTATATTTGATAAAATCTATCTTAGAAGTATCCTTAAGTAATAACTTCCAATACTTTTTCAATTTATTATAGTTTTTCTTATTTTTATTCATGATCTTGATTCTTGTTTTATTGTGGTTCTACATATTTTTTGTTTTTAACGAAGATTTCACCTTTCCATAATTTACTATTAACAATACCATGATATTATTATTGCGAACAAAAAATGTTCAAATAAAAAATAGGAGGGTTTATATGAAAACTCAACAAAATTGGGTAAAAATTTCAACACTTCTTATGTTACTGTCTTTTCTATCAAGTGCATTCAGTTTAACAACATTTGCTGCAAATGTACAGCAGCCCACACAGTATGAAAAAAGCTACACAATCGTCAGTCCTTATGAGGATGTAGACTGGGAAAATTACGGTCAATACAAAGCTGATTTTCACGCGCACTCAACAAACTCCGATGGCGGTAATCTTACAAAAGATATGGTCGAAGATCACTACAGCAAAGGCTATGATATTCTTGCCATGACAGATCATAACTATCTCACAAAAAGCTGGGATAAAGTTACAGAAGGTGCTATTGATTCCGCAAGAGAGGCTGAAATCGTTGCGGGAGTTGACCGTGACGGCAAGGGTATGATTGATATTTACAATTCTGATGAGCAGTCGATCACTGATCATATCAATTCTTTCTTTGCAGATTTCAATAACAGCACCGGTGCTACCATGGCTAGTACGATTCAAACCGTGGAGGAAATGGGTGGTATTACTCACATTAACCATGCGGGCAGATATACCGGCGGCAGGCAGGGCGGCGAAGCCGGAATAGCGGCTTCCAATGATCCTGCAACTATTCAAAAGTATGTTGATCTCTTCGCTGCATACAGTTCCTGCGTTGGAATGGAAATCATCAATAAGATCGACAACGAGTCCAGAAGCGATAGAATCCTTTGGGACAATATTCTGAAAGAGATGATGCCCAATGGCCGTTTCGTCTGGGGTTTCTCAAACGATGATACGCACAGCATAAACGCCACCGGATATTCTTGGAATATCATGCTCATGCCTTCGCTTTCTCAGGAAGCCACAAGAAAAGCGATGGAAACCGGCGCATTTTATGCGGTGAGCCGTGTCTCCCGTCCTGACGGCATCAATGCAACCTTGCCTGATGGCAGTAGCACGCCAGGCAGCGGTACATCTTCCACTTTATACTTGCTTGATCAGACTACTCCCAGCATTTCCAATATCGTTGTGAATCAAAAGGATAATACGATAACGATTAATGGACAGGATCACGATACCATTGAATGGATCGCAGATGGCGTTGTGATCGCAACCGGTGCAACACTCGATCTGAACGACTATGAAAATGAGATTAACAGTTATGTACGCGCACAGTTAAAAAGCAGCACCGGTATCGCTTTCACTCAGCCTTTCGGCGTTAAAGAGAATAAGCCCGCCACCATTTCTATTACAAGTATTGAGAACGGCAACAAACAGGCAAATGTGAATTTTGATATACGTTCCGCCAACGGCAAGGGGTATGTTGTGTATCTTTCTGAAAGCGGAAATGAGGGAACCTATGCCCCGTACAGCGATGTGAACTATAATTCCAAGGGAGCGCACATCAAGGGTTTAGAAAACAAGGAATATTACGCATACATTATGTATGTGGAGGGTAACACTATTATCGAGAAAAGTGAGCCAGTCTTGTTAAATCCCGGGAAATAATTTGTATAAATATTCTAATTAACTTAACAATTGAAAAGCCATGCATTTATATGGGTTTTGAGACAACAAAAACCGAGGGATAATAAATATGACTTATTCCTTGGTTTTTATTTTAGGGAACACCATTTTGAAGCATACTACACAACCCAGTTTACGAATACAATAAAATTAACTATTGATAAACTTACTATTTTGTGTTACTATATACTAGTAATAAGTAATACTGCATACAAGCAATACAGAATAGAAAGGAAGAGTTACATTAGAGAACATTACGGAAATGCTCAAAGGCGTGCTAGAAGGTTGTGTTCTTGAAATCATCAACCACGAGGAAATCTACGGTTACGAGATCACGCGGAGGCTGAATGCCTTCGGATTTTCGGACGTTGTGGATGGGACAGTTTATACCATTTTGGTGCGGCTTGAGAAGAATAAACTTGTGGACATAGAAAAAAAGCCATCCGATATGGGACCGCCGCGAAAGTTTTTTATGCTCAATGACGCGGGGCGTGAGGAGCTGCAGAAGTTCTGGGAAAAATGGAAATTCGTAGCATCAAAAATTAACAAGTTAAAGGAGAGAAAATAATGAATTTTTGGAAAAAAATCACGGGAAGCGACATGACTAAAGAATTAAAAACTTTTGAATCGCGAGCTAAAAAGCTGCCGGCTGATTATCAAGCGGCATGGGAAAAAATTAAATCCAATCTTTGGCCCCACTCAGATTTCACCGGTCGCAACCTCATGCCAATTCTTGATGGTGTGCTTGGTCTGCTCGAAGAAACAGCGGCAGATGGTCAGAGTGTCCAAGAGGTTTTGGGTGACGATATCAAAGGCTTCTGTTCAGCGTTGGCTGGCGAAGAAGGGGCAAAGTCTTTTCGCGACAAGTGGCGCAAGCAACTTAACAATAATATCGCTAAAAAATTAGGTAAATAGGAGGATAAAATGAGAATACAAGATATCATCGAAGGCAAAAAAGAGTGGCGAGCGCACGTGGCTCGTGTCAAAGCGCTCCCGAAAGATTATCAGGTTGTTTATAAAGAGATTCAAAAATATCTCTTTAAGGTCGGCCCTGTTGAGCTAACCGACGGAATAGATTTGCTCTCGGGGATTATCGATCTTTTTGAAGAGGGTACGGCCTTGGGGAAAGGCGTACTCGAAGTGACGGGCAGTGACGTAGCGGCTTTCTGCGACGATCTAATCAAAGATTCAAAAACTTACGCTGACATCTATCAAGAATCTGTTGACCAAGAAGTTAATAAGGCCATGAAAAAGGTTACGGATAAAACAAAGTAAAAGGGAGATATCAGGATTGAAAAAGCAATTGAAGTGAAAGGTTTGCGCCTTCAGCAAAGGTGGAGTACATTCAAAAGCAGCTTAATATTTGCAGGCATTAAAATGATAGTGATCAACAAAAACATTAACTAAAGGGATGGTAGAGTGTGTAAATACGAGTGGATATTGTGCCCGGTCTGTGGCAACAAAACAAGGGTCAAGATGCGTGATGATACGGTGCTTGAAAATTTCCCCCTATTTTGTCCCAAGTGTAAACAGGAAACGATAATCAATGTAAAACAACTGAATATATCAGTTATTAAAGAGCCAGACGATAAGACGCAGAGCCGATAACATGTGAATGAAATCACAGTTGTCGGTTCTTTTTTTATAATAACTACTCAAGCTGCATTGAAAGAATTAGACGCAGATTTGAGTAAGGTTACTATATTGTAGAGGAGGAAAATAAAATGAAAAAAAATATCATACAAGTTAAAGGGGTAAAGAAATCTTACAAAAATGTAGAAGTGCTCAAAGGAGTAGATTTGGAAGTAGAGCAGGGAGGTATCTTTGCATTACTAGGTTCCAATGGAGCAGGAAAAACAACGATGATTAGAATCATGGCTACTTTACTTAAAGCAGATGCTGGAAGTGTTGTGATCAATGGTTTTGATATTGAAAAAAATCCAAGGGATATTAGAGGTTCTATCAGTCTTACTGGTCAGTTTGCTGCTATTGATGAAATTTTGACTGGACGTGAAAATCTCCAAATGATAGCAAAACTTAGACATCTTAAGAATCCAAATCAAGTAGCATATGAGTTAATTAATCGTTTTGGTATGTCAGAGGCTGCAGACCGCAGAGTAGGTACTTATTCTGGAGGTATGAAAAGAAGAATTGATATTGCAATGAGCCTTGTGGGGAATCCAAAGATTATTTTCTTAGATGAACCAACTACAGGTCTTGATCCAGAAGCACGTTTAGAAGTTTGGAAGATCATAAAAGAGCTATCAACTGCGGGAACTACCGTATTCTTAACCACTCAATACTTAGAAGAAGCAGAACAACTTGCAGATAAAATTGCTATTCTTCATGGAGGGAAAATCATTGCTCTAGATACATTAGAAGGATTGAAAAAATTATTCCCACCTGCAGAAGTAGAATATGTAGAAAAACAACCGACATTGGAAGAAATATTTTTAACAATAATTGGTAAAAAGGGGGAAAAATAAATGGAATCAACAAATAAATATTTTTTCAAAGATATGAGTGTTATGTTTGGACGTTCTATGCGTCATATTTTTAGAAGTATGGATACAATTATTACAGTTAGTATCACACCAATTGCCATTATGTTACTATTTGTTTATGTATTTGGTGGTGCAATAAAAACCGGTACGGAAAATTATATTGATTACCTATTACCAGGTATAATGTTAATGACTATTGGTAGCGGGATTGCATATGTAGCTTACCGTTTATTTACAGATAAAGAACGTGGTATCTTTGAACGTTTTCATTCTATGCCTATAGCTCGTTCTACAGTATTATGGGGACATGTATTAACATCGATAATCTCTAATGGGATTTCTGTAGTAGTTATTATACTTGTTGCATTATTAATGGGTTTCCGTTCTTCAGCAGGAATCTTAGAGTGGTTAGCAATATTTGGGATTCTTGGGGTATTTACACTTGCTTTGACTTGGATTGCTGTAATTGCTGGACTTGCTGCAAAAACACCAGATGGTGCAGGTGCATTCTCCTACCCAATTATCTTCTTACCATTTATCAGTTCTGCCTTTGTACCAACAGATACTATGCCTTTAGCAGTACGTGTTTTTGCGGAAAATCAACCGGTAACTCCTATAGTTGAAGCTATTCGTAATTTATTATCAAACCAACCAGTAGGAAATGATATATGGGTTGCCCTTGCTTGGTGTATAGCAATAATAGTTGTAGCTTATATATTTGCCATAAGAATATATAAAAAATTATAATTTAACTTTGTATTAAGTGCAGTTACTTACCCATAGGGGTAGATTAAACTAAAAAATTATTATATCAATAATCTTTTGCGTAATTGTGTAGAAATCATGTTATCATGCATGTTGTGGTAGTTGTCAGGATAGAGAGAAAATAGCCAGTAAAATCAAGGGAGAGAAGAAAAACAGTCTTAGATTTTGGAAATCCACTTGAGCAATATTGTCAGTTTAATTTATATATGACAAAAAGATATAGAACACATTAATAAATTTATTCAGACTTTATCTTTAGAACCTCGTATCGTGTTGATATTTACGAGAACCAGAAGAGTTCATCCAATTCATGGATGGAACAGCGATGGATTGTGAAGATGAATAAGAAGTGTTGATAGGCTAACTTGGATTTAGTTCTGAGTTGGCTTTTTTTTAGAATATAACTATTTACAATTATATAATTTTTTACTATTACAAAAACAAATTGAATATAAAATGTAGGTTGTCAAGTAAAATTGCATTGTAAATCAAATGTCATAATTTGAATTAACTTTACTGAAAGAGAGCTATTAG
>NZ_WSFU01000090.1 GCF_016820635.1 Anaeromonas gelatinilytica
AACAATCGTGTGCATAGCTGTATTTAAGTCAGAGAGTCTATTTGTTAATGCAAATAGAAGCACGCTCTAAATATTTTATTCAGGGGGTGAGGTCCACTAAGAAAATATTATGAAGTAGAATTGCATTATAAAGACATTATATATGGAGGATGTTTAATGACTAAAGATATTTATTTAGAAAAAGAGGGTATGAGTTCCTTAACTTCTAGGATATTTAATATATTAAGGGATGAAATTTTAGAAGGTAAATATATAGAAGGACAAAAACTTGTGGAAAGTAGGTTAGCTAATGAGTTGGGGGTTAGTCGAACTCCTGTTAGAGAAGGATTGAAGCAACTGGAATTAGAGGGTCTTGTAGAAAGTATTCCCAATAGAGGTGTTATAGTTAAAGGTATTTCTTCTCAAGATATAGAGGATATATTAAACATTAGATTGGCCATAGAAGATTTAGCTGTAGAATTGGCTATGGAGAGAATTGATAAAGATGAATTAGAAGATTTAAAGGATATATATGAACTCATGGAATTTTATACAATGAAAAATGATCCAGATAAGATACTAGGTTTAAATACTCAATTTCATGAAGTTATATATAAGGCTACTAAGAGTAGATATTTAAATAATATGCTTAGAGATTTTCAACAATACATAAAGATAATAAGGGAAAAGTCTATTAAAAGTCCTGGCAGATTGAAGACAGCATTAGAAGAGCATGGACTTATAGTAGATGCTTTTATTGAAGGAGATGTACAAAAGGGAAAATTTGCATTGAAGAAACATATTACTACTTTAAAGAATAATGCATTAAATAAGAAATTTTCTTCTGAAGATTAGAGAAAGTATATATGAGAAATCAATAAATTTATTTTATGACATACTGATTTATTATATAATTATAGTAATTATAGGATTATGATGATAAAGTCGGAATGTCATTTTTATTTGGAATTTGGCTAATGTTCTAATGTATAAGAATTATTTTTTAGTCTATATTTATATAGGCACAATAAAGTTAAAATTGTGATTTATTTGTGGATAAATGGTGGAGTAATAATTCATAATTGTGGATGGATTTTTTATTTAATGAGTAATTTTCTTAAAAATAAATATTATGATATATTTTTATTATAGATGTAAATATTATATAATAGAATTAATTTAAATGAAAAATATTTTCAAAGGAATATTATTAATGTGATATATTCAGTAAAGCATAACTTAGTGTTTTAGTGAATATAGGGAATATATAAGAGTATTAATTTATTAAATAGAGAAAGAGAGGGGATAATTTGAGTAAAAAATTGTTTAAATCTAGTCGTGATAAAAAGATTGATGGAGTCTGTGGCGGTGTTGCAGAATATTTAGAAGTTGATCCATCTATAATTCGTCTAATATGGGCAATAACAGTTTTTGTTAACGGTATAGGAGTTTTCCTATATATTATAGCTGCCATTATATTACCTCGAGATGTAGATGTTGTAGGTGAAAGGGAAGTATATGAAGAAGGAGATATGAATTATTCAAAGGAGGGTAAGGAAGATAATAGTAAATTATTAGGACTTATTCTTATAGGACTAGGTATCTTTTTTGTTCTAAGGAGATTTTTCTTTGTGTTCCATTCTCGATATATGTGGCCTTTATTATTAGTTGGAGCAGGTGTTTTCCTAATTTTAAGAGGAAAGGGGAACAACAATGAAGAGTAGAAATATTATTTTAGGTTTTTTATTTATTGTTTTAGGTTCTCTATGGATATTAAGTAATTTAGATATAATTAATTTTAGTATAGGAAATATAATCTGGGGAATTACAGATTTATGGCCTCTTGTTTTAGTAATAATAGGAATTAATCTTATTATAAAAAATAAAAAAATAAAATTATTGTTATGGATATTATTTATAATTATCATAATATTTTATGGTTTCTTTATTCACGATGATATTTTTACAGGGAATTCTAATGATTTTACGGGTAAAGATGTGTCTTCTATAAATATGGAAGATAAAACTGAAAAAGGTAAATTAGATTTAGACATAGGTGCTGCAAAGTTTGAGATTACTTCTGGGAATAGTGATTTAGTTACTATTTTTAGTAATCGTTCTTATAATTATAAAAGTCAACTTGAGAATTCTTTACATACTGTATATTTATCTAATGATGGAAATTTTAAAACATTTAATTTTAAAAAAAATGAAAGGTTTTATTATGAACTTAATTTAAATGAATCTATACCTTGGAGTTTTGATATTGATTGTGGGGCTGTAGATGGAAAGTTAAATCTTAAAAATATAGATGTAGAAGAATTTAGTTTGGATATGGGTGCTGGAAAAATTGAAGTGGATTTAGGTGAAAAATCTAAATTGACAAATATAGATATAAATTCTGGAGTATCAAAGGTTGTTTTAAACATTCCTAAAGAATCTGGTATTAGGGTTAAATTAGATGGAGCATTAAATTCTACAAATTTAGATGAGATAAAACTAAATAAAGAAGGGAATCATTATATTTCTGATAATTTTAATGATGTCTCATCTAAATATGATATTAATATAGAAATGGGATTAGGAAATTTTAAAATTAATTATTTCTAAATAGAAAGAATGCAAACAAAAAAAGCTAAGTACTTAGCTTTTTTTGTTTGCATAGTCAAAATATGTCGAGTATTGTGTCAAAAACTCGATAAAGAATGCCTAAATAACTGTAATACAGTTGACTAAACAGGTATACTAATATACAATCGAATTAATGAAAAATTAAAATGCATACTAAAGATGGAGGGGAATTTATGATGATAAAAAAGGCTATTATACCAGCAGCAGGATTGGGGACTAGATTTTTACCGGCAACAAAGGCCCAACCTAAGGAGATGCTTCCAATAGTAGATAAACCTACTTTACAATACATAATAGAAGAAGCAATAGAATCAGGAATAGAAGATGTACTTATAATAACTGGAAGAAACAAAAAATCCATAGAGGATCATTTTGATAAATCAGTGGAATTAGAATTAGCTTTACAAGAGAAGGGCAAAGATGATTTATTAGAATTAGTACAAGATATATCTAATATGGTTAATATACATTATGTAAGACAAAAGGAACCTAAGGGATTAGGACATGCAATTAATTGTGCAAAGACATTTATAAAGGATGAGCCTTTTGCAGTATTATTAGGAGATGATATTGTAGATTCATCTAATAAGCCTTGCTTAAAACAATTAATAGATGCATATGATGAATATAGAGGAACAATTTTAGGAGTACAAGAAGTAGCTAAAGAGGATGTAAGTAAGTATGGAATAGTAGATGGAGAAGTTATAAAAGAGGGAGTACACAAGGTTAAAAATTTAGTAGAAAAACCTAAAGCAGAAGAAGCTCCAACAAATGTAGCCATATTAGGAAGATATATAATAACTCCAGAAATATTTGATATATTAGATAATACAAAGCCAGGAGCTGGTGGAGAGATACAGTTAACAGATGCATTAAAAGAACTTGCAACAAGACAAGATATGTATGCATACACATTTGAAGGAAGGAGACATGATGTTGGAAATAAATTAGGATTCTTACAAGCAACAGTAGAATTTGCATTAAAAAGAGATGATCTAAGAGATGATTTCAAAGAATATTTAAAAAATATTGTAAAATAATGTTAAATATAATTGTGAAGGAATTGTGAAGGAATCTTGAATTGGATAAACATAAGTACTAAAATTCAAGTAAGGAGTATTAGAAATATTGAGATTCTAATAAAACATATTAATTTGATTATATAAATAATCAAATTAGTATGTTTTTTTATTATAAATATCGAAAAGGAGAGTGGTAAAATCAGGTCCAAAAGTAAATTGTTCTTTGAGAATGGTAACAGACTGATTGCTATTGATTTTTTGAAGACAGTATCAATAGTATTAGTGATACTTAACCATTCCTTATCGGTTGAGCAGAATGATATGGTTTTAGGTCCTTTTTGGCTAGATATGGCAGTTCCCTTTTTTATGATTGTAACAGGCATAACCTATTCAATGTCAGCAGATAGAAAAGGTATTGATAAATTCGGTAGCTGGTTTAAATGGAAGAATATAAATAAAAAATTAAGTAGAATACTAATACCCTATAGTATAATCATTATCTTAGAGGCGATGAGTTATGGAATTTCATCTTCTCAATCTTTGGGAATATTTATGTATAAAGTAGTTACAGGGGGATGGGGGCCAGGAAGCTATTATATTCCAGTATTAATTCAACTTTTAGTTGTATTTCCTATTTTATTTTTTTCTTCTAAAAAGTACCCAAAGACAACAATTGTGTTGGCATTTTCATTTCATTTGGTCTTTGACATAGTAGCTAATATATTACCTATAGCAGATTGGATTTATAGATTATCTGTTTTCAGATATTTAGTCTTTATTGTTGTGGGTATAACTTTATATAATTATCCTAAAAAAGTACTAGAGTGGAAAAGAAAGCTTATAATACTAGCCTTATTATCAGCAGCTTATATTTGGATGTGTACTTATTATGGATATATGCCATCAATCTTTATAAAATGGAATACTACATCATTACCCACAGTATTTTGGGCCTTTGGACTTGTAGTATTGGCCTTTAAATATATAAATGATATGAAGGAAATTAGAATAAGAAATATGATTGAAATTATTAGTAATGGAACCCTGCACATATATCTAGTTCAGATGGTCTATTTTCATTTTGATTTTGGTAGATTAAATTTAGTAATAAATATATTGCTATGCTTAATTGTTGGAATTTTGTTTTATTATATTGAAGGAAGAAAAAGTATTTATATAAGAGTTTAACTGTGTAACCATCTAGAAAATATCTTTATTAGCATAAAATTTAATATTTAAATATAATAAATAGAGGCTGTCTCAAAATAGAAAATAGATTCTAATTAACTCTAATATATAATAAAATAAAGAAAATTAGATTGATTCTATAGTTTTAGTAGATGGTATAGATTTTTTTAATAGGAATGATAGTTAACTATCATTCCTGTCATCATATTTTTATTTATAGGTATTGGGTTAATATTTTATTTTATTGAAAAAAATAAATATAAGGGAGATTTAACGATATGTTCAAAAGAAAAGATATCTTAGATACTTTGCAAAAGGAAATTCAGATTAATAATCATATAATTGGAGTGGCTGTTGGTTCTGGACTATCAGCCAAATATGCAGAAAAAGGTGGATCTGATATTATACTTACATTAAGTTCGGGAAAATTTAGGCAGATGGGATTAAGTTCTCTTGCAGGATTTTTACCTTTTGTTAATTCTAATGAATTAGTAATGGAATTTGCTTCCCGTGAAGTTATTCCAAGAATAGAACATACTCCCGTTATCTTTGGAATAAATGCAACTGATCCTACAATAGATTTAGAGAAATATATTGACTTAATAAGAACAAAAGGTTTTTCCGGTATTAATAATTTTCCAACCATAGGAATGTTTAATGGTAAATTTCGTAAGGCATTAGAAAGTGAAGATATTAATTTTGATAAAGAGGTCGAGGCAATAAGAATTGCAAATCGAAGAGGCTTATTTACAATAGCATTTGTTTTTGATAAAGAACAGGCAAAAAAGATGTTGTCAGCAGGTGCTGATGTTATTTGTGCTCATTTAGGGTTAACAGTAGGAGGAGAAGTAGGTGCAAAAAAAATGTTATCATTAGAGTCAGCTAGAAAAGTGTCAACAGAAATATTTGATGTTTGTGATACTATTCGACCTGAAGTAATTAAAATGATATATGGTGGACCTGTAAAAACTCCAATAGATATAGATTATATGTATAAAAACACAGAAACGGTTGGTTATATAGGTGGATCTGCCTTTGAGAGGATACCTTTTGAAGCTTCAATAAAAAATACTACAGAATCCTTTAAATTAGCTGGGATTTATAAGGAAGATGAATTACTAATTAAAATGCTTGATGGAGTAAAGAAACATTATAACTATGTTGATTTTGTAAAAGAATATGTTGCTAATCATTATATGCAAAAAATTTATTTTTCTGATTTAGCATCTGTTTGTCATGTATCAAGGACTTATTTGAGTTTTCTATTTAAAAAAGAAGTAGGGTGTACCTTTCCACAATATTTAACACAATTTAGATTAAATAAGGCAAAGAAAATTTTAGAAAATGAAGATATACAATTAAATGGAGTATCAAATATTATAGGTTATAGTGATTATAGTAATTTTAGCAAAGCATTTAAAAAAATGACAGGGTTATCTCCTAAAAAATATAGAGATTTATTCAAAAAAATCTGAAATAATACAAAAACACAAGTATGACATACATATAACCATTAAATATTTATATGTATGGTGTTATAATTTAGTTAAAGAAAACGTTACCATGAATTTATAGGAAATATGAAGAGGAGGAAAACTTTATGAAGACCATTGCAATTGCAGGTACATTTGACACAAAAGGTACTGAGCTAGTTTATGTGAAAGAGCTTATTGAAGATTTAGGTTTAAAAACATTTACAATTAATACGGGTGTATTTGAATCAGAAGTCTCAGTAGATGTATCTAATTCAGAAGTAGCAAAGGCAGCAGATGCTGATATTAATGAAATTGTTGAGAAAAAAGACAGAGCTTTAGCAACAGAAATTTTATCAAATGGCATGTTGAAATTAGTACCAAAACTATATAAAGAAGGGAAGTTTAATGGAATAATTTCTTTTGGTGGTACTGGTGGTACATCTATGGTCACACCGGCAATGAGAGCTTTACCTATAGGAGTACCAAAGGTTATGGTATCTACAGTAGCATCAGGAGATACTTCATTTTATGTAGGTACTAGTGATTTAGTTATGATGCCATCTGTTGTTGATGTTGCAGGATTGAATTCTATATCTACTGAAATTTTTATAAATGCAGTACATGCCATCGTAGGAATGGTAAAGTATAAGGACAATAGAAAATTTGACAAAAAACCAACTATTGCAACAACAATGTTTGGTGTAACAACACCTGCTGTGAATTTTGCAAAGGAATACTTAGAGAATAGGGGTTATGAAGTTTTGGTGTTTCATGCAACGGGTGTAGGTGGAAGAACAATGGAGGACTTGATTGGAAGTGGATTAATTGAAGGAGTTTTAGATTTAACAACTACTGAATGGTGTGATGAAATTGTTGGAGGAGTATTGGCAGCGGGTCCTCATAGATTAGAAGCTGCAGCAAAAAATAATATACCACAGGTCATTTCTGTTGGAGCATTAGATATGGTTAATTTTGGATCTATTGATACAGTGCCCAAGAAGTTTAAAGAACGTAATTTATACAAGCATAATCCATCAGTAACACTTATGCGTACTACGATTGAAGAAAATGAAAAGATTGGTAATAAAATTGCAGAAAAGCTTAACATGGCTACAGGAAATACTGTGCTTATGATACCTTTAAAAGGAGTATCTGCTATTGATGTTGAAGGACAGGTTTTCTATGGTAAAAAAGAGGATAGAATGCTTTTTGATACTTTAAGAAAGAATATTAATAAAGATGTGGTAGAGATTATTGAAAAAGATAATTCTATAAATGATAAAGAATTTGCTGAGGCAGCAGCACAAAAATTAATAGATTTGATGCAAGCAAAGAAAAAGAAATAATAATTTTAAATATAATAAGGAGGAATTTAATATGACAAGAGAAGATGTTTTGGAACAATTTAGAGGAAAGATATCGAAGGGAGAAATATTATTAGGAGTCGGTGCAGGAACAGGAATTACAGCAAAGAGTAGTGAAGCTGGTGGAGCCGATATGCTTATTATATATAATTCTGGTAGATATAGAATGGCTGGACGTGGTTCTTTGGCGGGATTATTATCCTATGGAGATGCAAATCAAATTGTAGTGGAAATGGGTTCTGAAGTACTTCCAGTAGTAAAAAATACTCCTGTACTTGCAGGTGTTTGTGGTACGGATCCATTTAGAGTTATGGACGTATTTTTAAGGCAATTAAAAGAACAAGGCTTTGTAGGTGTTCAAAATTTTCCAACAGTAGGACTTATAGATGGTGTTTTTAGACAAAATCTTGAAGAAACAGGAATGGGATATGAATTAGAAGTAGATATGATAAGAAAGGCACATGAACTAGGTATGCTCACTACACCTTATGTATTTGATCCTAAACAGGCAAAAGCCATGGCAGAAGCAGGTGCAGATATTTTAGTAGCACATATGGGATTAACAACAAAAGGAAGTATTGGTGCAAAGATCGCCCTTACATTAGATGAGTCAATTGAGAGAATAAAAGCTATAATAGATGCTGGGAAATCAGTTAATCCTAATATTATGGTTATATGTCATGGAGGACCTATAGCGGAGCCAAAAGATGCAGAATATGTTATTTCTAAAGTAGAAGAAATAGATGGTTTCTTTGGAGCATCAAGTATTGAAAGGTTTGCTGCTGAAAAAGGAATAAGAGAACAAACTGAGGAATTTAAAGCTATCAAGAAATAAATAATATATTAGAACCGCAATATAGATAAAACATCTATATTGCGGTTTTGTTTTGTTATAAATTAATGGAATATCAATGTGCAGAAAAATTTTATTCCTTTACATTTAATTAAAAATGGTATATTATATATATAAGGTTTATGCAAGCGGTTGCACAAATTTTTAATAAGGAGGAAGTGACTATGGAGACATATAGAATAGATGATGACATTAAAGCTTTTAAATACGGGAATCCTATTGAAACGGGAGCTGTAGTTAAAAAAGGGACTAAAGCTCATCAGGAAAACGATTTTAATATTAAATTCAAAAAAAATAAGTGTAATATTGCTATCAAACTTTTATCAAATGACATGGTTTATGGTCTTGGTAATAATTTAGGAGAGATAAATAAGAGAGGTAGAATATATGAATCTTATTGTACGGATGAACCTAGTCATACTGAGGATAAAGTAAAATTATATTCAGCTCATAATTTTTTCATAGTATCTGGTGATGTATCAAGAGGATATTTTATTGATTTTCCTACAAGAATCAAATATGATGTGGGATATTATGATAAAAACTATTTTAATATTGAAATTTATGGACAAGATTTTTATATTTATGTGATTGAAGGTAAGGATGCAAATGAGATTTCAAATAAATTTTTAAAAATCATAGGTAAGTCTTATATCCCACCCAAGTGGGCTTTTGGCTATTTTCAAAGTAGATGGGGATATAAGAATAAGCATGAGGTTAAAAAAGTTTATGAAACTTTTAGGAAGAATGAAATTCCATTAGAAGGGATTTATCTTGATTTAGATTATATGGATAACTTTAAAGATTTTTCTATATCGGAGGAAAGATTTAGTGGATTTAAAGAATTTGCTAATGATTTAAAGAACGACGGATTATACTTAGTACCTATAATAGATGCTGGGGTAAAGGTAGAGGAAGGATATGATGTTTATGATGAAGGAATTGCAGGAAATTATTTTTGTAAGGACAAATATGGAAAACCCTATGAAGGTGTAGTATGGCCAGGAAAAGTTCACTTTCCAGACTTTATGAAGGAAGAAACTCAGTTGTGGTTTGGGTCTAAATATAAGATTTTAACTGATTGTGGAATCGAAGGTTTCTGGAATGATATGAATGAGCCAGCTATATTTTATCAAGACGAAGCATTACAGAATGCTGTAGATTATGCTCAAGAAAAAATGGGACAGAACTTAGATGTATTTTCATATTTTCAGTTAAAAGATAATTTCACTAATTTGGCTAATAGTAATTCATATTATCAAAGTTTTTATCATGAAATCGATGGGCAAAGGTTTTCTAATGATGAAGTTCATAATTTATATGGTTATTATATGACAAAATCTGCAAATTTAGGTATATGTAAATTATTAGAGGACAAAAGGTTTTTATTAATTTCTAGAGCTTCATCTATTGGTATGCATAGATATGGTGGTATTTGGACAGGGGATAATTCCTCATGGTGGTCTCATTTAGAACAAAATATCAAGATGATGCCTTCATTGAATATGTGTGGATTCTTTTATATTGGAGCAGATACTGGAGGTTTTGGAGGTCATTGTAATGGGGAACTTTTGACTAGATGGCTTCAATTCAGTGTATTTACGCCATTACTTAGAAATCATACAGCTATTGGCTCAGATAATCAGGAACCTTATGCATTTACAGAGGAGGTATTGAATAATTCTAAAAGTTTAATAAAGGCAAGATATAGACTTCTTCCATATATATATTCAGAATATATGAAAGCCGTAAATAATTATAGCTTGATGTTTAAACCTTTATCCTTTGAATTTAAAGATAATATGTCTAAAGAGGTAGAAGATCAAATTCTTTTAAGTAATCAATTGATGATTGCACCAGTATGTCATTCTAATCATAAAGGAAGATATGTATATTTTCCTGAAAAGATGTTAGAGGTATCTTTTTTAGATATGAATATGATTACTTCTATAAAAGAAAAAGGCACTCAATATATAAAATATGGTTTAGATGATTTAAAGTTTTTCCTTAGAAAGAATTCTATGATTCCTCATATAAAATCTTCTAAAAACTCAAAGGAATTAAACCAAGAAAATTTAGAAGTTTTAGCCTATGTAGATGATGAAGCGATTTATGATTTATATGATGATGATGGAAAAAGTTATGATTTTATGAAGGGAAAAAGTTTTTCAACCAATATAAAAATAATTAGAAGAAATGACGATTACGAAATAAAAGTTGACAACAATAATATTTCTATAAAAAATATAAAATTTAGGATTATTGATTCTAATAATAATATAAAGATTAAGGAAATTACACTTTCTTAATTAAAGAAATGATTAATTTAAACTAGAGGAGAATATTATGGGACAAGAAAGAGCAAGTGGCATTTTAATGCATATATCTTCATTACCAGGTAATTATGGAATTGGAGATTTTGGGGAAGAAGCATATAAATTTGTTGATTTTTTGGAGAAATCAGAACAAAAAAATTGGCAGATACTACCTTTAGGAATTACAGGATATGGAGATTCTCCTTACCAATCTTTTTCTGCTTTTGCTGGAAATCCTTATTTTATAGATTTAAATGAATTTATTGAAAAAGGATATTTAACCTTAGATGAAGTCAAAAATTTTAATCTAGGAGATGACTCTGAAAGAGTAGATTATGGTTTAATTTATAAAAATAAAATGAAGATTTTAAAGATAGTTTATGAAAGAGTCAAAAAATATTTAGAAAAGGATTTATATGAATTTTATTTTAAGAATATAAAGTGGCTTAGGGAATTTTCTCTATTTATGGCATTGAAAGAGCATCATAATAATAAATCTTGGTTATATTGGGATTCTGAATATAGAAAAATACATTCAAAAAAAGTTCAAAACTTTGAAAGAGAAAATGAAGATTTGATTTATTTTTGGATTTTTACTCAATATTTTTTCATGAAACAGTGGGATAAATTAAAAAATTATGCAAATAAAAAGGGAATTAATATAATTGGAGATTTACCAATATATGTAGCTGAGGATAGTGCAGATGTATGGGCAAATACTGAAATATTTAATTTAGATGAGAATTTATTGCCAAGAACAGTATCAGGATGTCCTCCAGATGCTTTTTCTGCAAAAGGGCAATTATGGGGAAATCCTATTTATGCTTGGGACATTATGGAAAAATATGATTATAAATGGTGGATAGAAAGATTTCAACATAGTTTTAAATTATATGATGTCTTAAGAATTGATCATTTTAGAGGATTTGAATCTTATTGGGAGATTCAATATGGAGCAGAAGATGCAGTGAATGGAGAATGGATTAAGGGGCCAGGAATAAAGTTTTTTAAAAAACTTAAAACAGAATTAGGAAATTTAAATATAATAGCTGAGGATTTAGGTTTTCTAACTGATGATGTAAGAAAGCTTTTGAAATGTTCAGGTTTTCCTGGTATGAAAGTATTGCAATTTGCTTTTGATTCACGAGAAGAAAGTGATTATCTTCCTCATAATTATGATAAAAATTGTGTGGTTTATACTGGAACTCATGATAATTCGACAATTATAGGTTGGTGTTCTAATGCAGATAAACAAGATGTTAACTATGCGGTTAAATATTTAAAATTAGATTCTAATGAGGGGGTGAATTGGGGGTATATAAGAGGAGCTTGGAGTTCAACTGCATATTTAGCTATAACAACAATGCAAGATCTTCTAGGATTAGATGATACAGGGAGAATGAATATCCCATCTACAGTTGGAGGTAATTGGTCTTGGAGGATGAAAAAAACAAGTATTACAGATGAAATTGCAAACAAATTAGCAGATATGACAAGTATATATAGGAGGTGACCCATTGGATTATAAGGAAAAGATAAAAGAAAGAATTGAAGGCCATTGTTTAATTACATTCGGGAAAAAATCAAAATATTGTAGTAATAAAGAAAAATATATAGCAGTTGTTAAATCACTTATGGAAGATATTGTTCCAAAATGGAATGATTCTTTGAATAAATATGATGGAAAAAAGAAGGCATATTATTTTTCAGCTGAATTTTTGATGGGAAGAGCATTGAGTAATAATTTGATTAATATGAACTGGCAATCTGATATAAGGGATATATTAAAAGAGTATAAAATAGATTATAACAATATTGAAGAATCAGAGGATGATGCAGGATTAGGAAATGGTGGATTAGGAAGATTAGCTGCATGTTTCTTAGATTCAGCAGCTACATTAAATTATCCTTTAATGGGGTATGGATTAAGATATGAATATGGAATTTTCAAACAAAAATTTGCAGATGGATTTCAGATTGAAGGACCTGATAATTGGTTAGAATTTGGCGATTCTTGGTCCATAAGAAAGTCAATGGATAAGGTAGTGGTAAGTTTTGCAGATGGAGATGTTTTAGCCGTTCCATATGATACACCTGTTATAGGATATGGAGGAAATACAATAAACACTCTTAGGCTATGGAAATCTGAGGCTATAAATTCTTTTAATTTGGAAGAGTTTAATAGACAAAATTACGATTTATCCGTAAAAGATAAAAATGATGCTGAGAATATATCTAAAGTACTTTATCCAAATGATTCAAAGGAAGAAGGAAAAATATTAAGATTAAAACAACAATATTTTTTCGTTTCAGCTTCATTACAGGATTTAGTTAAAAAGCATTTAGAAAAATATGATTCCTTAGAGAATTTCCATCAATTACATGGTATACAGTTAAATGATACTCATCCAACAGTTGCTATTCCTGAATTAATGAGAATTTTAACTGAAGAGTATAAAATGGATTGGGATAAATCTTGGGATATAGTAGTAAAAACTTTTGCATATACGAATCATACTATACTGCAAGAAGCATTAGAACAATGGCCAGTTAGATTGTACAAAGTTATTTTACCAAATGTATATAGGAAAATTGAAGAAATAAATAGTAAATTAATAGATGAGCTTGAGGAAAAAGCTATTGTTGATGATATAAGAGATTATAAGATAATTGATGATAATAATATTAAAATGGCTTATCTTGCAATATATGGTACTCATTCAATAAATGGAGTAGCACAGGTCCATTCAGATATTTTAACTGAAAGGGAATTAAATAATTGGTATAAATTATATCCTGAGAGATTTAATAATAAAACCAATGGAATTACTCAGAGAAGATGGCTATTAAAGTCAAATCCAGAACTTTCAGAGTTTATTACAGAACTATTAGGGACAGATAATTGGATAACTGAACTTGATGAATTGAAAAAACTTGAAAAATATAAGGATGATAGAGATGTCCTTGAGAGATTTTTAGACATTAAGCAGGAGAAAAAGAATCAGCTTGCTGAATATATCAAGGAACATGAAGGAATAGAAATTGATCCTTATTCAATATTTGATATTCAGATAAAAAGACTTCATGAATATAAGAGACAACTTTTAAATGCACTTCAGATATTAGATTTATATTATAGAATTAAAGAAAATCCCAATCTAGATATTGTTAATAAAACTTTTATATTGGGGGGTAAGGCAGCACCTGGATATGAAAGGGCCAAAGGGATTATAAAATATATTAATGAAATTAAGGATTTAATAAATAATGATAAAGATATAAATGGGAAAATCAAAATGGTATTTGTTACTAATTATGGTGTTTCCTATGGAGAAAAACTTTTTTCGGCAGCAGATATTTCGGAACAAATTTCTACTGCTGGGAAAGAAGCTTCTGGCACTGGTAATATGAAGTTTATGTTAAATGGTACTCCTACTATTGGCACTTTAGATGGAGCTAATATTGAGATAGTAGAGGAAGCAGGAGAAAATAATAATTTTATATTTGGGCTACAGGTTGAAGATATTGAAAGAATAAAGAATACTTATGATCCAAAGAAATATTATGAAAATGTAGATGGACTCAAAAGGGTAGTAGATACTTTAGTAGATGGTACATTTAGTGATGGGGGTACTGGTATATTTAAAGAACTTTATAACTCTATATTAAAAGGTGCTAACTGGCATAGTCCTGATCAATATTATCTTATGAAAGATTTTGATAGTTATAGAAAAGCTCAAGAGAGAGTTAATGAAGCTTATATTGATAGGTCTGCTTGGGCAAAGAAATGTTGGACAAACATGGCTAATGCCGGAAAATTTAGCTCAGATAGAACTATAGAACAATATGCTAAGGAAATATGGGATATAGAAAATTGTTAGTTTAGTTATTAATAAGTTGTCTTATTAATATATCAAATGTTTTAAAAAAGATATTAAAAATTGGAGGGAGAATGATGAAAAAATTTATTGCTTTATTATTAGTATCAGTATTAGCACTTTCAATGGTTGCCTGTGGTGGTGATGATGAGCCCGTTAACTCAGACAATAAAGGTGAAGTTGGAGATATTAAAGAAACTATTTCTGTACAAGTAGAGGAAGAATGGTTACCATATTATGAAAAGGCAGCAGAAAGAATTAACGATGAATATCCAGATGCAACAATTGAGTTTATTGAAACTCCTTCTTTTGATCATCTGGATGTATTAGATGCAACAGATGTTACAAATGAAGATGTGGCTGATGTATTTGCGATTCCAGCAGATAGAATCTATGGATTATCACAAAATGAGGCTTTAGCAGGTATTGATGCTAAGACAATGGCTGAAAATGTAGGTGGATTTGATGATTATGATGCTGGATTAGGCGGAAACTTTAACGTTGATGGGGATTATTTAGCATTTCCTATGAATATTGAAACATTAATCGTATTTGCCAATTCAACTAATGCGGAAGCAAACGGAATAGATATTGAAAATACTATAGAGTTTACTGATTTAGATACTGAAGATATGTTAATACCAGCATTCGATGCATGGTTTGGAGTTGGAGTAACAAATTCAGCAGATATAGAATTACTTGGTAAAAAAGACTCAGGTGAACTTTTCTCAGATTTAACTGAAGATTTTAACGATTTACCAGAAGAAAAACAAGAAGTATTTACAGCATTATATGATTATTGGAAAGCTCACAATGAAGCTAAAACATCTCTTTGGGATAAAGATGCAGCTTGGGGATACATGGATAGTGCATTCACTTCAGGAGAAACTGCTTCATTAAGACTTGAAGGACCATGGTCTACAGGAAGTTTATCTGAATTTGCAAATGATGGAGAAGATTTAGAAATATTACCTATCACTAATGTTACTATTAATGGGAACCCATTAGTTCACTGGAAAGGTGGATGGGGATTATCAGTAAATGCACGTGTTGAAGATAATGAAGAAAAAATGTTACTTGCAGAAAAATTTATTGAAGAAGTAATGAATACTGACTATGCAGTTGAGTTCTTTGAAGCTAGTGGGAAGATAATGGAAAATGTTCCAGCATCAGTATATGAAGACTCAGATTTATCAGAAACAGACAAAACTGTAATAGGAGCAGTAATAGAATCTTATGAAGAAGCACCAGCCCGTCCATTATTCACAGAATGGGGTCAAGTTTGGGACACATGGCAGAATGCAATACTTTCATGGTCAAATACTGAACCGTCTAATGTAGAAGAAGCATATGAAGAATTAAAGGCATCCTTTGATGCAATGATGTTAAACTTCTAAGATAATTAATTAAGGGAAGAATTGCTTATGCTTTCTTCCCTGTATATTTATTTCCTATAGGATAGGAGGAATTATGAGCTTTAATATAAAACTACCTGAAAAAAAACTTTATATTATATTAATATTATGTGCAATAATTATTTGTTTAAACTCTATAGAGGTTATGATGAATGTAAAGGATATTGAACTGTATGAAGAGTGGATTAGTAATCAAGAAGATATAGAGGATTATGAATTATATGTAACATGGAATCTTAGTTATTATTTTATTAAGATTATAATTCCTATGGTATTTGGGATTTATACATATTTTGCTTCTAAATATATTAGAATTAATAGGATATATGTGTATATATGGTCTATTTTATTATTGGTAAGTTTTATTATTAGTTTAATTGAACTGAAATTTGATTCAATATTTTATTATATTAGTATATTAAGTTATATAATCTTAATATTTACCTTATTATACTTAATAAAATTTATAAATAATAGGGAAAATTCATAAAAGGTGGGAGTGAGTTGGTTAGTTATAATAAATTTTTATATGATGAAATTGGAAATGAATATGAAAGAAAAAATTTATATATAAAAGAAATTGTTAGAATTAAAGAAAAGATTAAAGAAGCAGATTTAGAAACTGGACAAAAACTTAAATTAGAATTAAAAGAATTAATAAAGAATAAAAATACTCATCCGTATAATATGAAATTAAAGAAATTTAGAAATGAAGAAAAAATATTTTTAAAGTCATTAAGGAAAAAGAAAAAGAACTTTATTAATACTTTAGATAAATCATTGTCTTATAAGGTAAAAAGACTTGAAATCCAGTTGTTTATAGCAAAGGAAAAAGTCAAGTTTTATAAAGCTTATGTAGAAGTAACGTATGATGCTGAATTAGAATATAAGAAGAATAAATTATTAAAAGAAGAATTACCTAGAATAATAGAAAATATGGTTGAAGGAAAATCTATTATAAAACAAGCTATAACAGATAGAAAAAATATAGATTTAAATAATGAAAAAAAGGTAAAAGGAGAATTAAGAGAGTTTAAGAGGGAACAGAAAGAAATTCTAGAAGAAAAAATAGGAAAATTAAAAGATAATAGAAAAAAAGGATTGATATCGAAAAAAGCAGAAACGAATGAGATAAAGGCTCTTAAGAAAAAATATAAGGAACTAATAAATTTAAAATCTTATGATTCACCTTTAAAGACGAATAAAGAACTTATGGAAAGTAAGAGCCACGAAATTAAAGAGAGTACAAAATTAGGTATGAAAATATTGAATTCAAATATTGCAGATTTACGTAGGAAAATCCCTGTAGAGTTAGAAAATAATAGAGCTAAATTAGCTTATTTTACACTTCCTATACCGGGATTGGGACAAATTTTAAATGGTCAATATGGAAAGTCTTTCATATTTTTAATAGTTTCTTTATTTATATATTTAATTGGTATTCCATATGCATTAGGATTTGGAAATTATCAAGGAGAAGGTATAAGGGGACTTGTTACTCTTGCGGAAGGTGCTAGAAGAGTAGATAAATCATTAATATTTATGATAGAAGGTATATTAGCGGTATTTTTTGTGATTATTTCTCTATTTCTCTTGTATTTTTCCTTTAGAGATGTATTAAAAGTAGAAAGAAATACTCTAAAAGGAATTAGGCCTTATAATTGGTTTGAAACAAAATCAACTTTACGAGAAGGAGGTTTTCCTTATATATCTAATCTTCCTGCCCTTGTAGTTATAATCTTTGTTATACTAGTTCCAATTAGTACAACGATATTATTATCCTTTACGGGGATGGATCCTCAACATCAATCTAAATTTAGTTGGATAGGAATAGAAAACTATAAGATGTTATTTTTAGGTGAGGGTTTGGCCGGTTCTGTATTTTGGTTGACATTAGTTTGGACTATAGTTTGGACTTTGCTTGCTACTACTCTAGCTATAGTAATAGGATTTACTCTTTCTTTATTAGTTAATAATGAGAGAGTAAAGGGAAAATTATTTTTTAGGACAGTTTATTTATTACCTTGGGCAGTTCCAGCATTTATTACAATAATGTTTTTTAGTATAATGTTATCTCAAAATGGAGCTATATCGCAATTGGCAAATAATCTTTTTGGTTTGGAATTAAGTGTAAAAAACAATGCTACTCAGACCAGAATAGCATTGATTTTATTGCAAGGATGGTTGGGGAGTTCATATATATTCCTATTATCTACTGGTGTATTACAAGCTATTCCCAGTGATTTATATGAAGCAGCAGAGATGGATGGAGCTACTACATGGCAAAAATTAAGACGGATTACAATTCCTATAGTATTATTTCAAACAGCTCCTTTATTAGTAGGGCAATATGTATTTAATTTTAATAATTTCTCTATTATATATTTATTTAATGGTGGGGGTCCTTTTGAACCAAGTAAATATGGGAATTTAGCTGGATCTTCGGACTTGCTTATTTCATATATTTATAAATTAACAATAGAAAATCAATATCAAGGGATAGGCGCAGCAATCACCATATTTGTAGCAATTGCAGTAATGTTTGTTTCATTTTTAGGATATAGAAATTCTAAAGCCTTTAAAGAGGAGAGATTATAATGAAATTATTTAAAAAAAAGGGAGATTTATATCTATCTGATAAACAACCCTTAAGTATTTCAGGTAAAATATTATTGGGCTTAACATATATAATTTTAATTTCTTGGGCAGTAGTGATTTTATGGCCTCTTTATCAAATGATTTTATCTGCTTTTAATGGTAGACAGGAACAATATTTAATGTTAAATGACCAGTTTACATTTTCATTAAAGCATTTTGAATATTTATTTAATAATACTTTGTTTTTTAAATGGGCCAAAAACACAATATTTATTTCTGTAGCTACGGCAATTTTAACATTAATCATTGTATCATTTACTGGATATGCCTATTCCAGATATAGGTTTAAAGGTAAAAAAGCATCTTTGATGGCTATTATGCTTATTCAAGCTATACCTACTTTTGCGGGAATTACTGCTTATTTTACAATGTATTCTGTCATTTCTTCAATAAATCCAGCATTTACAAGACAGGTTATGCTTATATTGATATATGCAGGAGGAGGAATAGCTAATAATACTTTTATATTAAAGGGATATATTGATTCTATCTCTACAGAGTTAGATGATGCAGCTAAGATTGATGGATGTTCTAACTTACAAGTATATAGGTTGATCATTATGCCTGTTGCAAGACCTATGCTTGCTTTAATAGGTTTATGGTCATTTATTGGACCATTTATGGATTATTTATTACCAAAGGTATTATTGACAAGTCCTGAAACTTATACATTGGCAGCGGGATTATTCACATTAATAAATGATGTTAGAAATTTAAATCAGCCGGCTTTTGCTGCTGGAGGATTGCTTACTGCTATTCCTATTGTGATATTATTTGTAGTATTACAAAAACAATTAGTTTCGGGATTATCTAAAGGTTCAGTTAAGGGTTAATAGAAGGTTTATTATATAAAACTATAAATGGGTTGGAGGTTATCTTAATGGAAGTCAATTTAAAAAACATAGGTAAAAAGTATGAAGGAAGAGAAGAATTCACATTAAAAGATATAGATTTGAGAATAGAAAGTAAAGATTTTTGTGTTATATTAGGTCCATCTGGATGTGGTAAAACTACATTATTAAGAATGATAGCAGGACTTAATTCTATAACTGAAGGGGATTTGTATTTTAATGATAAAAGGATAAATAAAACACCTCCTAAGGATAGAGATATATCTATGGTTTTTCAATCATATGCTTTATATCCTCATATGACAGTATATGAGAATATGGCATTTTCTTTAGTAATGAGAAAAAAAAATAAGAAAATTATACATGAAAGAGTCATAGAAACTGCTAAACTTTTAGAACTTAGTGATTATTTGTATTCTAAGCCTTCTGATATATCAGGAGGGCAAAGACAAAGGGTAGCACTTGGAAGAGCAATAGTTAGAAAGCCTAAAGTATTTCTTATGGATGAACCATTATCTAATTTAGATGCTAAACTTAGGGAGCATATGAGGGTAGAATTGGTTAGGTTGCATAAAGCTTTAGGAAGTACTACTGTTTATGTTACCCATGATCAAATAGAGGCTATGACTATGGCTACAAAAATTGTATTGATGAATGATGGTAAAATTCAGCAGGTAGGAAAACCTGAAGAATTTTATAATAAACCTGCTAATATGTTTGTTGCTAAATTTATAGGTTCCCCTAATATGAATATTATAGAAGGTAATATTAACAATGGAAAATTTGAGGCAAAAGATGGTATTATAAATGTAAGACCTTCTGAAAAAGATCAAAAAGCTTTGAAGGATTATGAAGGTAAAAAGGTATATCTTGGTATAAGAGCAGAGAGATTTGAAAGTGGAGGACAATTAGGAGATACATTTGAATGTACTATAGATGTGGTAGAGATGTTAGGTAAAGAAAAAACACTTTATACTAGATTAGAGAGTGGACATGAACTAGTAATATCTGTACCGGGATATTATGAGTATAATGGTGGAGAAAGACATTCTTTTGGATATGATATTGATGCATTACATTTCTTTGATAGTGAAACAAAAGAGAGAATAAACTAGATTTAAAATAAACTTATGATATATATATAAGTAGAAATGAGGTGGGAAATGAAAAAAGGTAAACAGGTTACGGCTAATGACGTGGCTAAATTAGCAGGAGTTTCTTCATCTACGGTATCTAGAGTTATATCAGATAGTCCTAGGATAAGTAAGGCTACAAAAATGAGGGTACTTAAATGTATGGATGAACTTGGATATTATCCTAATGCTAATGCTAGATCATTAGCTATTAAAAAAACAGGTACGATAGGTATAATCATACCGACAACTTCAGAAGACTATTTTTCTAATCCATTTTTTACTGAATCTCTTAGAGGAATTATTAAAGGAGCGTCTAATTCAGGATACGATTTATTAGTTTCTACAAATACAGAAAAGGATGAAGAACTTAAGATAATTCAAAAATTTATAAAAGGTTCAAAGGTAGATGGAATAATACTTATGACTAGTAAGGTTGATGATGAATGTATAAAATATCTAAAGGATATTGATTTTCCTTTTTCTTTAATAGGTTCAACTAATAATGGAGATAAGGAAACTAATCAAGTAGATAATGATAACTATCAGGCAGCATATGAATTGACAAAACATATTATTAATAATGGAAGAAAACGGATTTCCATGATAGTTGGAGATGTGGATTTAATAGTAAGTAAAGAGAGGGTAAAAGGATATAAAAATGCACTGATAGAATCTAACATTAGTTTTAATGAGGACTTATTATTTAGTGGTAGTTTTGATGAAAAAACTGGATATGATTATGCAAATCAGATATCAAAGATCAAACCATTACCAGATGGCTTAATTGTAGCAGATGATTTAGTGGCCTTTGGAGCAGTAAAAGCTTTTCAGAATATAGGAATAAATATTCCTAATGATATAGAAGTAGCAAGCTTTAATAATAGTGTCTTTGCAAAGCATTCAAATATTCCGTTGACATCAGTAGACATCAATGCCATTGAACTAGGAAAAGAAGCCATGAATTTATTAGTAGAAGCTATTAAAAATGGAGTTAGAGGAGAAAGATTGTTGATACCCTATACTATTTATAAGAGAGAATCTACTAGAAGATAGTTTGCTATTTTATTATTTTATAAAGAGGTTTACATGGTAGAAATTTTAAAATTAAGAGAAAAAGGGGAGAAATTTCTATGAAAAAGGTTATAGGTATAGATTTGGGTGGAACTAAGATATATGGTGGAGTGATAGATGAGAATGGGAAAATATTAAAGATTGCCAAGAGGGATTCTAAGGCTCAAGAGGGTAGAGCTGTAGTATTAAATGGAATATATGAAGTAATAGAAGAATTAATGGAAGGAGAGCAGGTTTATGCTATTGGATTGGGTTCTCCTGGAGCTATAGATGTAAAGGAAGGAAAAGTTTTATATATAGGAGGAAATATAAAGGATTGGCCCTATACAAATATTAGAGAAGAATTATCAAAGAAATTTAATGATATTCCTATATTTGTAGAGAATGATGCAAATGTAGCAGCTATCTGTGAGGAATGGGTAGGAGCAGCTAAAGAATTAGATAGTTTTGTAATGTTAACTCTAGGAACCGGTGTAGGTGGTGGCATATATTCTAAAAAATCTGGTATGTGGTATGGAAAGAACTATCAAGGAGCAGAATTAGGTCATGTAATTTTATATCCAAATGGAAGAGTCTGTAATTGTGGGCAAAAAGGATGTGTAGAACAGTATGTATCAGGAAATGGTATAGAAAAAACATACTATGAAATTACTGGGGATATGATGAAGGGAAAGGATATATTTAAGAATATTCAAGAAGATGAAAATGCAAAAAAAGCTGTTGAGAAGTATATTGAAGATTTAGGTATGTATTTGATAAATATTAAAAATATATTTGATCCAGAAGGAATAGTGATTGGTGGCGGTGTAATTAATTCAATGAAATATTGGTGGGATAAAGTGATAAAATATTATGAAGAAAATTGTAACAATGCAGGAGAAATAAAAATAATACCAGCTGAATACCTCAATGATTCGGGCATGATAGGGGCAGCAAAAGTAGCTTTTGATAATTTATAAATGGGAAATGGGACAGGGGGACGGTTCTCGTGTCCCAATTATCGCAAAATTCGACAATGTATGTATGAAATAGAAGCTATAGAACTTGTAAAAGAAAAAAGGCTATGGGCTTTGGGGTAAAGGATTATTTGCTCAAACCTGTAAACAGAGGAGAGCTCACTAATACTTTAATCTTAGAACTCATTTTAGTTATGAAACTTATAAGGCATTATGGAAGTTTAAAGAGATAATAGGTACAAAAGAACTTATAGAGGGATCTAAGAAACATACTGAATATTTAGCCTTGCAGAATCAAATAAATCCTCACTTTTTATATAATACCTTAGAAGCAATACGTAGTGAAGCCCTAATCAATGTAAATAATAGGATTAAGCTTATTTTGGGTTATGAATATGGAATCTATATGTATAGTAAATTAAGGGCTGGTACTGATGTGGAAATAACAATACCCCTTGTACTTGATAATTTAAAAACAGATAAATGTTGATATTATGAAAAAAGAAATACTGAGAATAGAAAATGTTAGCAGGAAGATTGATGGTATTACATATTTGGATAATATAAATTTCCATCTGATAAAAGGTGAGATGTTAGGGCTACTACCTCTTGATAATCATGGTAAAGAGCAACTTATAGAAGTAATTACTAAAAATATTAAGCAGGACTTATATTAAATAATAGATTATATATTGGAGCTAACAATATGGCAGGAGAAGTTGGACATATAAGGTTGGAAGAAGAAGGACCCATTGGATATGGTAAGATTGGAAGCTTTGAAGGATTCTGTAGTGGTGGAGGTATTGCCCAATTAGCTCAATTTAAAGCCTTTGAATTAAGAAAAAAAGGCTTAAGGGCATCCTTTGATAGAGGAGAAATTAAAGAAATAACTGCTAAAGATGTAGCTATTTCTGCATATACAGGAAATGAAGATGCTTTAGATGTTTTAAAAACTTCTGGTAAATATTTTGGTAAAGGTTTATCTATACTTATTGATATATTAAATCCTGAAATTATAATAGCTGGAAGCATATATAGACGAGCAGGAAAATTTCTAAAGGAAGAAATGCATAAGGAAATTGAAAGGGAAGCACTGGAAATATCCAGAAGGACAGTTAAAATAGTACCTACAATGTTAGGAGAGGAAATTGGAGATTATGGTACTATAGTAACAGCCTTAGATATATAAAATTAGGGAGAGATATAATGTTAGGTTCAATTGAAGCAGGAGATACTAAGTTTATATCTCTTCTAGCAGGATATGTGGAAATTCCTAATTTTAAAAATTATATAGTAAAACCATTATTGGAAGGAAATTCGGGTGTTATGGGAGGTTTAGTTTTAGCCAGTAGAGAATTTAAAAAATAACTATATATATTAGGAATGACTAGTTTTGAATTCAATAGTATTATTAGAAAGTAAATTTAAAGAAAAAATCTGAGGTGGGTAATAGTATTGTATCTAGATAAATATTTAAATTTAACAAAAAAGGACTTTCGCTTTGAATGTCCTTTTTTCTTGAATAATCCCACAAAAGAGTTATTTACTATCATATAGTCTTATTTCCCGATAGTGAAAACAACAAAAAACAAGCTATGAAAATCAAATTGAGATTTTATTGAAAGTATTGATTAGGTAGCTTATCTTCTGAATTAATGCCTAAAAAATACATATGTGCAAGATTCAAAACCGACTCTTCAATAACCTTTTCATCTATTTATAATAATCTGTTTCTATATCTTTTATAAAAATATTTCATGGCTATTTAATTTTGGGAGAACTTTTTCACTGGTTCCGAACCGTCCCGGCATCTAAAAATATTTATTGTATTGACAGAAGTAGAAAAATAATATAAATTTATTGTATACGATGTATACAATAAATTTATATTATTAAAATCCAAAAAATAAAAAGGCAATATTAATATTTTTGTAGTTAGGAGGAATTTATTTTATGATAAAGCAATCATTTTACTCAAACATGAACGAACAAGATAAATACATTTTAAAATGTTGTTTTTTTGTTTTTGTCGTCACTGGTTTATATTCTATGGCTATAGGTCCTTTATTGCCTTTAATCAGTAATGAATATGGTCTTAATGATACAATAAGTGGTGGACTAATTTCTGCCCATCAAGCAGGTAATTTAATAGCAGGTTTTATTGCAGGGGTTCTGCCTTTATATTTAGGTAGAAAAAAGGCAATTATTTTTTTATGTAGTTTTGCTATTGTGGGTTTTTTAACTATAATTTTAACAGGTAACCCTATTTTATTAATTTTAGGATTTTTGTTTACAGGATTAAGTAGAGGAAGTTCTTCTAACTTTAATAATACTGTTGTGAATGAAGTATCTAACAGTAGTCCATCAGCACTTAATTTCTTACATAGTATTTTTGCTATAGGGGCTTTGCTGTCTCCCTTTTTAATTATTGCCTGTACAAATGTAGCGGGTGATATTGGGTGGAAAATAGCTGCTGGAATTTTTATTCTTCTTTTAACAATTTCTATCCTTCTTTTTTCAAGGATGAAAATAGAAGAGTTTGATAAAGAGACAAAAAATACAAAAATATCATATGAGTTTTTAAAGAAATGGAGATTTTGGATCAGTGCAGGAATCTTTTTCTTCTATCTATGTGCAGAGTCAGCTATTACTGGATGGATAGTTAAATATTTTATAGATTCAAATATTATGACAACAGAATATGCACAGATTCTATCCTCTATATTATGGATGGTTATTCTTGCTGGGAGGTTAACTTGTACATTTATTGGAGATAGAGTGTCTAAAAAATCTCTACTTTTAATGCAAAGTATAGGAACTGCTATCTTTTATTTGTTATTATTGTCTACCCAAAATGTAGTTACTATAACTATAGCTATAATAGGATTAGGGTTTTCAATGGCAGGTATCTACCCTACAACTGTTTCCAGTGTAGGAGATACTATAAAGTCTTATCCTATGGCTATGGGTGTGCTTCTTGTAATAGGTGGTATTGGAGCTATCATAATGCCAACTATAACAGGTGCATTATCTGATACATTCGGTATTCTTGCCGGAATGAGTGCAATTATAGTGGCTATTATTTTAATGATAATCTGTGTAATGTTAAACGTACGAACTGACTGCTCCCACACCTAAAGGAGTGGGGTTCTAAACTACTAAAGATTTCTCTATCAAAAGATGGTATCTGATTGATAGAACTGACCTACTTTCATTTAGACTTTATTATCTATAGTCCTGGTGAACTATTAACGATAACTTAAG
>NZ_WSFU01000131.1 GCF_016820635.1 Anaeromonas gelatinilytica
GGTTGGCTAAACCTTTCCATACAAGGACTTTCACCTTGCCAGTAATGCCAAGCTTTGCTTGGCACACTAACGTTTCGTGTTTGCGAAGTCCAGCAACCCTTAGTTAGGTCTTGACTTGGATTGCTGGATTTGGGTGCAGTGAAACGGAACTGGAAATATATTGTTAGACGAAGTATCTGCTTTTAATTATCTGTAAAGTCTATACTACTCATAATATACTCTTTTCTTTCAAAGCCTTTCCAAACAATTATTCTATTGAATTTGAATCCACACTTTTCTATTAATTTTTGTGACGCTTTATTATTAGGATCAATTTCAGCTACAATTGAATTTAAACTTAAAGTATTAAATCCATAGTCTAATAACTTCATAGATGTCTCATATCCTAAACCTTGTTTTTGAAATTTTGGTTTTATTATATATGAAATATTAATATTTGCACCCATTGATTTATAATGTAGTCCTCCATATCCCACTACCATATTTCTTGATTTATTTATTAATAAAAAATCTCCAAATCCATACTTATTCCAATGCGTAATTATATTTTCAATTCTCTTTTTTGTATCTCCTTTGTTTTTATCTGATCCTGAAACAAAATACTGTGTTAGTGTAGAATTGTTAAAAATACTAAAAATTCTATCAATATCGCCTATAGTAATTTTCTTAAACATTAATCTCTCTGTTTGTAAACTCACTCTTAATCCCCCTATTGTAATATTATTTCCATTTATTTTACATTGATATTTCGCCTAACTACTGTATTCACAAACTATAATGCCGATTATGTATATGTAATTATATTTCATTAAAAGTGTGTCTTAATTATATATTACTTCAAATTCCTCAAATACCACTAACGTATCTTGTAAAAAACCCCTTAATTCTATTGTAAAGAAATCTATATGTACCTTTTGCCAATATTCTAATGATTATCAGCTTCTCACATTTTTTCACAGATACATGTTCTCTTCCCATATTTTCATACTTCTTATTGGTCATAAATTATTATAATAAACTCCACACTTGTATAATATCATTTTCTTAATTATATTGGATTAAAAATCAACCTTGATATCTACATTTCATATAACCAATTATTCATTACATATACTTACTTCTACATATAATTCCATTTTCCTTTCTTTTTTTACACGATATTCTATATTTTATATTATACATCCTACAAAAATAAATGGTTATCCCATTTCTTCTAATCACATAAAATAAGAGTGTATCACCAGATACACTCTTATTTTATGTGATTAATTTTTAAAATTTTACCTTTATATTTATACCTTTAATACTCCCTATCTACCACATGTATAATACCTTGATTAGACATTAACTTTTCATCCTTAAAAAATGAAGGATATACGTTATAATTATCTATATCATTAAGAGAAATCCATTCTAAGCTTTCTTCAATGCCATCTTCTGTCAGGCTTTTGCTAATTAAATTATAGTCTTTTACGGGTTTCATATAATAATAAAAAGACAATTCATGGAATTCTTCACCTGTAGTATCTAATATAAAAAAGTTCTCATGAATATATCCCATTCGATCGATTTCAAATAAAATACCCGTCTCTTCATATACTTCTCTTACAATAGCTTCTTCCATACTTTCGTGTAAATGTACACGACCCCCTACTGAATAATAATAGGGGTCTCTAGAATTTTTAACCATTAATATCTTGTTTTCATGAATAATGATTGCTCCAACTCGATAATTAAATTTTCCTTGTCCTGTTCTAAATGTACAATCTAAAATAATCTCCCCCACCTTTCATATTAGATATATCATTCATTACTTTCCAGCTCATTAAATATTTACTTCTGGATTTAATTATAATTTTCCTTTATTAATATAAAATAATCCTAGTATTTCTATCTAATAAATAAAAATCTTTTGTATTAAGAAAATCACCTTAATATTAAGGTGATTTCTTACACTATTTATCTACTTTATCTAGAATACTCTATACTTATATATATCCAACAGTTTCATTTTTCCATCCAAGTGATAATTTGAAGCTTCATGTAAGGCTCTAGTCATTGATACATATAATAGTTTTATATTCTATTTTAAAATTTTAAACCTATCTCTAATAGGTAAAAAATCTTTTTCATCTGCTTCTACTTCTTTATTTCCAAAAGGCATTTGAGCAATTAGACTCCAATTCTCTGGTATATCCCATTCATTCTTAACATCCTCTTCGATAAGTTCATTATAATGCTGTAATGAAGCTCCTAACCCTTCAACAGATAATGACGTCCAAACTATATATTGTAATATTCCTGAAGATTGTTGTGACCATATAGGAAAATTATTCTTATATAATTGAAATTGCTCTTGTAAAGATCTAACTACACTTTGATCCTCAAAAAACAAAACAGTTCCATATCCCTTTCTGAAAGACTCAATCTTCTCTTCAGTAGGTTTAAATTTTTCCTCTGGAACAACTTTTCTCAAAGCATTCTCTGTAATATTCCATAATCTTTTATGATTATCGTTAAGTAATAAAACTACTCTACCACTTTGAGAATTAAAAGCAGTAGGAGCATAATTCACTGCATTTTGTATAATCTCTTCTATCCTATCATCAGAAACATTTACTCTATCACTAATTCCATATATACTTCTTCTTTCTTTTATAGCAGAATAAAAATCTTTTGACATATCTAAAACCTCCTAATTGAATTCTATTATCATAATAGAATTTTACCCTGATAATATTATCCTAAACATAAGATTAATTTATACTTTTATATGAAAATTTTTTCCTCATTCGTTTAGCATTATCCATTGTTCAAGAATTTTATCAAGTCTATCTTCAAGTTCAATTTTTTCTTTATATAGACTATTTAATTTACTAAAATTTGTAGTATTTATGTTTATTTCTATTTCCTTGTTTGCAATTAAATTTTCATATTTCTCTATCTCATCTTCTATCTCCTTGATTTTTCTAGCTTTTGATTTATCTACTACATTTTTTCGTCCATTTTTTAAATTATTATCTGCTTTATTATGATTATAACTAGTTTTTTTATCAGCTCTTTCACTCTTCTTTTGAGATAACTTCTTTTCTCTATAATAATCATAATTTCCCAAGTAACTTATTAATTTTCTATTGGAAAGTTCTAATACTTTATTTGCAAGTCTATTTATGAAATATCGATCATGAGATATAAACATAATAGTTCCTTGAAACTGTAATAGAGTTTCTTCTAACATTTCACGACTCATAATATCCAAATGATTTGTTGGCTCATCTAATATTAATGTATTTACATCTTTATACATTAATTGACAAATACGAAGTCTCGCCCTTTCTCCACCTGAAAGATTTTTAACTTTTTTAAAAACATCTTCACCATAGAATAGAAACTTAGATAATATATTTCTTGCATCTCCCTCAGTACATATATATTCTTCTCTAAAGATATCTAATACAGTACTTTCTTCATTATTAAAATATATGTTTTGCTGCAAGTATCCTATTTTTACTTTTGATCCTATTTTAACTTCACCTTTATCTGAAAAAGCTTCACCTAATATTATTTTAATTAAAGTTGTTTTACCACTTCCATTTTTACCTACAAGAGCCACTCTTTCAGAATACTTGAGAGAAAAATTTAAATCATTAAATAAAACTTTTTTGCCTACTTTTTTATATAATCCATCAGCTAGAATAACATCTTGACCAGATCTTTCTTGAACAGAAAAATTTAATTTCATATTATCATTATCTACTATAGGTCTATCAATTTTGTCCATTTTCTCTAATCTTTTTTCCATACTAAAAGCTCTTCTAAAAAACTTTTCATTACCTCCCCTATCAGCCCAATCTTTCAATCTTTTAATGGACTCCTCCATTGATTTAATCTTCTTTTGTTGATCTTCATAGCGTTTTAACTCTTCTAAATATAATTTTTCTTTTTCTTCTACATAATATGAATAATTACCCATATAGGTATTTGCCTTACCTCTTTCTATTTCGATTACCTTATTGATGACCTTATCTAGAAAATATCTATCATGAGATATTATTATAACTGTTCCTCTATACTCTAATAAAAAAGATTCTAACCATTCAATAGATTCCATATCAAGATGATTAGTCGGCTCATCTAAAAGTAAAATATCTGGTTCTTCTAATAAAATTTTACCTAAAAGGACAGTAGTCTTCTCCCCTCCACTTAAATCTTTGAATTTCATATTTAAAAACTTTTTATCTAATCCTAATCCATCACATAATCTACTTAATTTTTCCTCAATTTTATATCCTCCTTTACTCTCAAAAATATTCTGAAGTTCTCCATATCTTTGAATCATAGAATTCAATTCTTCTCCCTTGGTATAACTCATTTTTTCTTCTAATTCTCTAAGAATGGATTGAATATTTAATTCATAATGAAAAGCCATGTTTAAAACGTCTATCACTCTATATCCTTTAGGATAATTTGGAATTTGTTCTAGACACCCTATTTGACTTCCTTTACTAATACTAATCGATCCTTCATCACAATTCTCTATACCTGCTATAATTTTAAATAAAGTTGTTTTCCCAGTTCCATTTCTTCCTACTATTCCTACTTTCTCTCCTCTTAAAACTTGAAATGTTATACCCTTTAACACTCTATTTGCTCCATAATATTTTTCAACACCACTTAAAGATACTTCTAACATTTTTTCATTCTCCTTTCAAAAAATAAACCTAGGTAAGAGAAATTTACCTAGGTTTATTGGGTCAAAAAATATTTATATGAACATTTAAATACTTTTTTAAAAAATTAAAATATAAATCTTATAAACACCATATATTTATACACAAAAAAACCTAGGTAAGTAACAATCTACCTAGATTCATTGTTTTATCAATGTAATTTGATTAATGGTAAAATAATTACTTCCCTTTAGTTAACATAATATTTGATTTTAGACACACCTATCCCTTGGTTAATATCGTTAAATCCTGCTATAGATTTAATAGGAGATAGTATACCTAAAATATTGTTAACTAAAGTTTCCATACTCATTTTCACCACCTTATAAATATTAAGTAAAATTATATCATACATATTATAATTATTCAATACCTTGTTATCTTGGCTTCCATTTATAGACCCTACAAAATACTTATCTATTATCTTACCTGCATAGTTACAGTGAAAGTAAAGTTTATAGCACTTAATTGATGTTCTTCCCTTTATTAAAGACCACAGCTATTTATTCAGTCATAAGCTCTAAAAAATATTTTTCTTTCCATTCTTTAAGATTTAAATATATCCTTGAATTTTTCTAGATCATAATCTAATAATACACCATTTCTATGGAGTTTATAGGGATCTGTTCTCTTAGTATTAATTCCATCTTCAGATGTAAAAGCCAGTAAAAAACCTGCCTCTTTTAACCATTCTATATTATGCTCAGTATAAATCCCAAACGGATATGCAAAAACATGTTTTGTACTAACAAATTTATCACAGGTTTTTACATCCTCTATGAATAAATCCTTATCTACATTTTGTAGAACAGTTGCCCCATCCTTCCTGATATGTAAAGCTGTGGTATGATTTGCATATTCAAATACATCTTGCATATCAGTTAACTCTTCCTTTGATAGACATACAGAGTAGTTATCGGTGTTGAACTGTACTTGATTAAAAATCCAATCTTTGACAACAAAGCCCACAGCATGAAAATTATATCTTTTTAATATAGGGTAAGCATAGGATATAACAGATTTATACATATCATCAAATGTTAACAGTACAGATTTTTCCGGTAAATCTTGATCATTATAATAAAAATCTACTACATCCTTTAATGACAATGTCACATAACCTTCATCATATAAATATTTCATCTGCTGCTCAAAATTTTCCAGATGAGCAAATAAAACAGGAGGCAAAAGATCGTGATAATCCTGTTCTACTCTAATACCCTGATAATCAGAATAATTAAAATCCACTTTTTTAACCAATTCATGATACATTAAAACGGTAAAGTTTTGCAATTTATCTCCTCCTCTAATAAACTTCCTTAACTTTTTTTAGCCAGCAACCTTCTTCCCAGCATCCCAACTAGTCTCTTCTTCTGATTCCTATATAGATCCTAAATTGAACCCCTTTTAAAACCTTGCAAAACAATTTTTATAAAATGGTAATTATATCTTTACTATAAATTAGTTTATCAAGATTGTAAATTTAAATCTTACCCTACCTAATTTTAGATACTTAATCGTCCATTGATTTTATCAATTGTACTTATAATTTTCTTAGCAATATCAACTTTTCCATCAAATAACTTAACTACATTACCAGATTTATTAAATGGATGTTCATTTAATACTCTTTTATCTAAACTTCCATTTTTTATAATATGATTTATAATTCGATTCACAAATTCCATTTGATTAATCGTTAAGTTTTCATTAGATAAAAACTCTGAGAAAACTTCTTTAGCAGCCTTTGGATCTAATCCTACAATTTTACTAACTAGCTTTAAAAGAGGTTCATCTCTAAATTCTTTTTTATAATCTTCTTTAGTTCCAAGATCCTGCCATAATATTTTTTCTAAATGCTTAATATCTTCTTTTCTTAGTTCTTTATTATTTCTTAGTTTATAAACAACTATATCGTCCTGATTTTCCTTTAAATATTGATTAACTTTTTTTCGATAATTTTCCATATTATTCACATTGTATTCTCCAGAGTTTTCAATACTTAAAAGTACTTCATCAGTAAAATTTGTATAATAAATTCCCTTTGATTTTTCTTCTATGAATCTAATTAACTCTCTAAAAGCCTTTCGCACCATTTCATAATCTAAAAGATCTGCTTCATACCAAAACTCTTGAGTCTGAACTTTTAATATTAGTTCCTTCTGCTTTTTAACTTTTTCAATTGTACCCTTTTCTGAAAGCTTTTCAGCTGTTGTAATTACTTTACTCTTGGGTTTTGATGCTTCTAGACCTCTTAAATCTGAATATTGAATTGTATACATTAGATAATCAAATCGTTTTGTCATTTCCTCCTGTTCTAAAGAAGGTATTAAAGGAGCAATATGCTCTTCCAATTCATTTAAATCTTTGTCTGTTAAATTTTCATAATACTTTTCTTCATTAAATTTATGAAGGTATTTTAATTTCATTCGTACATCAAATTTGCTTTCATTAATTTTCGAAATATCTTTTAAAACATCTTTTATCAAATTTTCTCTATATTTTTCATAATCATCTCTTTGATAATCTAACTTTTGAAGCTCTTTAATGATTGCTAATTTAATATTAAATATTTTCTCAGTCAATGACTTTACAACCTTTGCTTCTTTCCCATTTTTTTCAGTCCTAAAAAACTCAAAATTTCCACAATAATCAAAGATTCTAAACTCTTCTTTATCTAACCCTACTCCATATAAATTTTCACATAGTCTAGTTCCTCTACCAATCATCTGCCAAAACTTTATTTTAGAACGAACTTTCTTAAAGAATACAAGATTTAAGATTTCAGGTATATCAATTCCTGTATCTAGCATATCTACAGATACAGCAATTTGTGGTAATCTTTCTTTAGTTTCAAAGTCCTCCATTGTACTATCTACATAATTTATACCTGTATAAACTGATCTTGCAAATTCTCCATTATATTCTGGATATAAAATATTAAATCTTTCTATGATAAATTCAGCATGTTTTTTATTTTTTGCAAATATAATAGTTTTCCCTAGTTTATCTCCACCTTCAACCTTTAAGCCTTCATACATTAGATCTTTTAACACTAAATCAATAGTATTACTATTAAATAAAAAAGAATTAAGTTCTGAACCACTTATATCTCTTACTCCATCTTCAAATGTCTCTTCAAAAATTTCTTTCTCTTCTTCACTTAAATCATCATAATGAATACCTTTTTCCATAAACTTGGTAGTTGTTTCTATAGTGTGATATGGCACTAAATAACCATCACATATAGCTTCATCCAATTCATATGAAAAAGTAGGCACATTGTTCTCTAGTTCAAAAATTTCATAAGTATTTTTATCTATATCGCTTCTAGGGGTTGCTGTAAGTCCTAAAAGAATAGAATCAAAATAATTAAATATAGCTTGGTATTTTTTATAAATACTTCTATGACTTTCATCTATAATAATTAAATCAAAATGTCCCCTTGTATAAAGTTTTTTACCATTTTCATTTTTTACATCATCTATAGCATTCATCATAGTTGGATAAGTTGAAAAAACCATTCTACTTTCTGGATTATCCTTACTATCTAATAAATTGCATAAAGATAAATTAGGAAGTAAGTTCCTAAAATTTTTCTTAGCTTGCTTTACCAGAGCTGTTCTATCAGCTAAGAATAAGACATTTTTAATCCATCCTCTATTCATTAAAACATCTACAATAGAAATAGCGGTTCTAGTTTTTCCAGAACCTGTTGCCATAACTAATAAAGTTTTTCTACTTCCTTTATTTAAAGCATTACATACTGAGTTAATAGCCATTTTTTGATAATGTCTGTTTGTAATTTCATCTTTAATACTAGGGTTTTCTAAAGACTTTTTATGCTCTCTTTTGAATATCATCCATATGAGCTCTTCTTTTGTATAAAATCCAGATACCATACGCTCTGGATAACTTTTATCATCCCATAAATAATATTCAAATCCATTTGTATAGAAAATAATAGGTCTTATTCCATGATCTCTTTCTAAACAGTCTGCATATCTTTCAGCCTGTACTTGACCAATCTTAGGATCTACACTAGTTTTTTTAGCCTCCACTATGGCTAAAGGCTTTCCATCGTCTCCATACAACACATAATCTACATATCCTATACCCGATGCATTTGGCATTCCCATAACTTCTACTTCTTCTAGACAATTTTGACCAATGATCCAACCACTTAATTCTAACTCTAAATCGATATACATCTTACGAGTTTTAAACTCTGAAATCTCGTCTACTTTAAACTCCCTATTTTTACGGTTATTTTCACGCTTCTTGGTATTCTCTTTTCTAAGTAATTGATTCTCTTTTATAATCTCTTCTAACTTTCTATCCTTCTCACCTAATCTATCATATAAATCCTTAAGCTCTTGTCTAGTCTTCTTTTCATTTGCATTATCGCCTAATAAATTTTCGTCAAAAATCTTATCTTCATATTCATTGGAATAACAATAATCAATCCAAGAAATAAACTCAAATAGATTTTCAAGAGATAAAACTGCTTGATCTCTTGAAATAGGTGTTGAAGAATGAACTGCTTTATTTCCTAGTTTTTGGATATATACAAGCATAGGAAATAACTTACTATCTATAATACTTTTAAACCTATAATTATGTATTAAAGCTCCTAATCTTTCATCATAAGGTACAGTTAAATCTTCATCAAAGCTAAAAACCCATTTAATTGCAAGTTCTAAAGCTCTCCTTGATAATATAGCAGTAGTAGCATAAGATACTACCAAGCTTTTTTCTGCTTCTATACAAGCATAAGTAAATGCATTATATTTTTCTTCTTTCTTTAGAAATTCAAAATTATAACTCATGATTTTCCCCCTTTTACGTAAATAGTATTTATCTAAAACACTGTTGCATTAAAGCTTTATAGGTTATATTTATTTCATCAAGACTTTTTTGCATTTCAATCTTCATTTTATTTATTTGTTTCACATGCTCCGAAAATTGGAATTGGAGTTCTATTGGTGGTACTAAAAGCCTTATTTTCCCTAGCCCATCTTGACTAATCGTATACTGACCTGCAGAGGTTTTTATTTGAGCACTTAACTCTTTTTTCCCATAATCACTATTCAGTAAACAACTTGTATATTGGCCCTCTAAAATATTTTCATCAAAATGAACTCTAATTATATGGTCATTATGATATACGGGTTCATCAATAAGTTTAAAAACTGCACACCTTCCCACATAATTAGGGTTCCCATTAACACGTGCAAAAAGAAAATCGTTATTTTCTAATTGATATTTGCTTTTTTCTTTGTCTGTTAATTCAATTCGATTTACATTTGAGTAATCAATAAATCCATTTTGTAATTCGACTAATCGCAAAACAATTTGTCCTATATTCGCTTTACCTCTTCTTGCTAAGCCATTATTACTGTTAACTATTATATCTTTCAATAATACTTCGTCCCACCCCTTCGGATTAGTCACTGGATCTCCAAACATATCATAAAATATTGATTGAATTAAATCATCTAATAGTTTAATTTGCTCTTTTCTTTTATCAATTAGATTATGTGATTTATTAAGAATTTCAACAATTTTCTTTTGAGTTTGGATGGTCGGGATAGGGACTATAAGATTTCGTAATATCCTTAAATTAATATTATTTTGAGCTACCCCTCTTCCTGTATCTATGATTGTCCTTCTTATACTCTTTAAATAATAATATAGATATTCCGTTAAAATATTAGTATCTTTGACTTCTATACCTGCAATTGCTTGATTCGTGGCTGAATCTATATCTAAAATAGCTACTTCACCAAGAGTTGCAAAAATTGTATATAGTATTGTTCCGCTTTTAAATAACTTAGCAGATGAATTATTTAATCCTTGATCTGTAATATATTCAGTACATTTATTTATATATTTTTTATTTAAATTACCAATCTTTAACCAAGGAATATTCCCATTTTGCCAATATTCTTTTTTACTTCTTGAAGGAGTACCTCCTGCTCTTATATTTGATATCTCTCCTAATCTTTTATAATCCATCCTCTACACCATCCTCTCAATGTCATCTAATCCATTAAGAATCTGTTGTTCTATATCTCTAATTTTATCAATAATAACTTTTGGCTCTTCATACTCTACTTCTTCATACTCAATCTCTTTATATCTATTAATAGATAAATCATAATCATTTTTTGCAATCTCTTTTTTATCTACCAAGAAGGATTGTTCTGTTCGCTCTCTATCTTTTTCATTTTCTCTATTATAGTATCTTTTAATAATATCTTCTATATCATTATCATCTATAGGTTGACGTTTATCATCTAAGGAATATCCATCTGCTTTCATATCATAGAACCATACTTTATCAGTTCCACCTGCTCCTGTTTTAGTAAAAATCAATATGGCTGTAGATACTCCAGCATAAGGTTTAAATACACCACTAGGCATTGAAATAACACCATGTAAATGATGATTTTCTACAATCTCTTCTCGAATAGATTTATGAGCTTTTGAACTTCCAAATAATACTCCATCTGGTACGATAGATGCACAACGTCCACCTTTTTTAAGAATTCGAATAAATAAGGATAAAAATAATAGTTCTGTTTTCTTTGTCTTTGTAATCTTTAATAAATCTGATGATACACTTTCATAGTCTAGAGAACCTTTAAATGGTGGATTTGCTAGAACTAAAGTATATTTTTCTTTATCCTTATTAATTTCTGCAAGGGAATCTCTATATTCAATATTAGGATTTTCTACACCATGAAGCATCATGTTCATAGCACCAATACGGAGCATCGTTCTGTCCATATCGTTTCCATGAAACATGGTTCTATTATAGTGATCTTTTAATTCCTGTACAGAAAATAAATCTTCATTATTCTTTTGAAGATATTCACCTGCTACCACTAGAAATCCTGCTGACCCCGCTGCAGGGTCTATAATAATATCTGTAGGTGTAGGCTTCATAATCTCTACCATCATTTTGATTATATGTCTTGGAGTTCTAAATTGTCCATTAGTTCCTGCTGTTGCTACTTTTGAAAGTAAATACTCATATAAATCTCCATTGGCATCCCTATCCTCTATAAGCAAAACATCAATATTGGTTACAATTTTCTCTAGCATTTGAGGTGTCGGAACCATAAAGATAGCATCATCCATATATTGTGCAAATGCAGAATTCTTGTCTCCATGCATATTCTTTATAAATGGAAATACTTTTTTAGATACTACTTCATACATATCATTAGCAGGCAACTGTTTAAAGTTTTTCCATCTTAAATCTTGTTCATTATCTTTAAATATTTTCTCAGCTTCTATCCCAAAAAGTTCTGCATTTTGTTCTAAATCTGTCTGTTTATCGTCTAACCCCTTTACAAATAACAAATATGTAAATTGTTCAATTACTGATAAAGGGTTGGTAATTCCTCCTGTCCAGAATATCTCCCATATCTTATCTACTTTATTCCTTAGTTCTCCAGTTATCATCTTTCTCCTCCTATTTTTGAAACTCTTTAATCATTGTTTTTTATAACATTTAAAATCATTTCACACATTTTCACACATTGCAACATTATTCCAACAAGTCTTATACATTTATCATAAAAAGGCGGACTAGAATAAAGTGCACCTGAGCACCCTTCTAATACGGCAGGGGATTCCATCCCCTACAACACCTGTTTTTTATTGTCTTCCAATATTTTCTGTCATAATTAACCCTTGTATTTATCAATACTTCAAAACTTTTATTAAATAAACTGTACTAGACAATAAAAAAATATCATATATCTACAATTATATCATAAAATCTTCCATTATAAAGCTGTTGCTTAATTACATATAAAAAGAAATATTGATGTCACAATCAATATTTCTTTTTACAATAAATTCAATTTTAATACTAATTAAGCATCACTTTTACTCTCATTCTTCTTATTATAAATATCTTTATTTCTAAATAAATGAAGTATCAACAGTCCTCCAAATATAAAGCTTAATACTGACCATACCGCTAAATCAGAGTATGAACCTACATTAAATATTCCAATCAATCCGCCTATTATGTAAAATACTATTGATGTAATTAATATTCCTTTTTTATCCTTTGAAATCATAAGGAGTATACCACTGACTAACATAAATATTGCTAGAAATAATCCAGCACTTCCACTCATTTCTCCTTGTCCTTCAATAGCATTTCCAACTCCAGCTACACATGATTGCAAGGTAATAAATAAAAATAACACCATGCTTATAATACCTATTACTTTTTTCATTACTAATTCCTCCTTGAAATATTATTCTTTATAGATATTATTTCAAAGAATCTGTACCATTGTCAGTACAGGTGAAAATTATTATTAGATGTTTAATCAGTAATAATATTATTTATCAATTCTAATTTCTAAAAATTTATAGTCAAGGAGTATTATTTCACCTATCTTATTCCAAAACCAAGTTGAGTATCTTTCTTTCGATATGACTCCATTTTTCTATCTGTTATTTTATCTTCCAATTCTATATTTCCTATTAAAATTGGTGAATTAACATCATATTTTAATATATTATTTTTTATTGATTTATCACTAAAGTTGGCATAACAGTATAAGCAACCATGTTTACAAGTATTATACGTTCCAATATCAATACTATTAACACACCCACATATTTCTCTTTGATTTTTATCTTTTTTTATATCTAATTCTTGACCTACTATTTTTGATATTAATTCTTCATCTATACATTTAGCATGATCTATACCAAATCTAGATAAATCTATTTCTTCTGAGCATGTTTCTAATTTAATATTACACTTATTTGCTATTCCTAAAAATATTTTTGCTATTGAATACATTTTTTCTTTACAAATCTCTACCATATCAATTCCCTTTGTATTCCTCTTTGTCTTTGCATATAAATCAATAAAACTAAATATACATTTATCAGTATAGTGAGATAATTCAAAAGCTAAATAATCAAAATATTTTCTATGATATTCAATATCTATATCCTTGGTTAAGAGAATAGGATCATATCTCCATATAGCCTTTTCTTTTCCTATTTTACTTGAAAGTTCTTTAAAAGATTCAATGATTTTTTTCTTTTTTGGAAGATTTCTCTCTATAGACTTATCATAAGGATTAATAGTCACTTGAAAATAATAATTGTATTCTTTAAGTTTATCTAAACTATTCAAAACATTCGTAGGATCTTTAGTCCAAAACACAATACAATCTATTAAATCAGGAGTTAATCTAATCTTGCTTACCTGATGATAATTCATTGGGTTTCTAACTAATACATATCCTTCTTCTAATCTTTTGAAAAACCAATCAGAATAATATGCTGGTATATCTGTCCTTCTACTTACACTTAATATCATTTGTTCACCTTCTATCTGTACCTCTTCTTTAATTTTTTTATTTAAGTCTTTTCGAACAATCTCTCCGAGAAAATAATTCAAAATCATCTACAAAGGCAATATCTATAATCACTTCATAGCAAAAAACTTCTCAAGATTATTTTATACTAATCCCTTAAAAGAAAGAGATAACCTCATATTTTCGAGGCTATCCTTTTCTCTACTTATTGTCTTTAAACCACTAGATAATATCATCTGATTCATAAAGAGGCTTTCCATCTATCAATAGCATAGGCACTTGATCTTTTCCACCTAATTTAATAAGATCTTCTTGATCTTTAGAATCAGCCTTTATATCTGTCATTTCAACCTCGATATCATTTTTCTTCATGTATCTTATTTCTAGAAGTTAACCAAATAAACCTAAAGTAGAAAACCAGTCCTTATGAGTTATAAAACTAGTTTTACTTAAACATAGCCTATAAGCTTAAACCCATGTTCATCCAATATAACATTTGTATCTATAAGATTCAGTTTATTGTTTAGTGAATATATTATAATTGAGTCCCTAGGATCCTTAGCATATAATATGCCTAGGTTTGCTATTGTAAGTGCCCTATTAGCCTGATCTCTAGTAAATTTATTTCCGATACATATCTGAAGAAGCTTGTCCCTACTTGGGGACTTATCTCCACTTAATATCTGATATCCATATGTTCTATGCATGTCAGAGTTTCTTATAATATCACTTTTTCCATAACCTTTATTTTCACATATTTTTAGTATGTATTCTGAAAGCTCGTAATTACATTTTTCCAAACTACATGAATCTATATAATTTTTTAGATCGGACTGGTTTCTGATTCTATTCAATCTATCCAATAGTTCTTCAGTTATATCTATTTTCATATACATCTCTCCTGTTTCTAGAAAAAGAATTTATATGTTATAATTGTATCATAATTATTTGAAAGGGTGAACATAATGAATAATTTATCAAACAAATATAGACTTTCTATTTATTCCGAAATTTCAGAGCTATCTAAAGATAAAGTCTATATAGTCAAAAGTTCCCTTGATGATAAAATATATATTAAGAAAATTCTAGATCCTAAAAAATATGATATTTATAATAAACTAAGAAATATATCCTCATCAAACATACCTAAGATTTATGAAATAATGAAATTTGAAAACAAACTAATAGTGATAGAGGAATACATAAATGGATGCTCTTTAAATGAAATACTAGTTGAGTTTAAGACACTTCCTGAATCTAAAGTAATCAAATATGCTCTTGACCTATCTGATATATTGTATACACTCCATTCTTGTGATCCTCCTATAATACATAGAGACATTAAACCTTCAAACCTTATGATAAATAATGATGGATTTTTGAAGCTTATAGATTTCGATATTTCAAGAACTCATAAGACTAGTGAATCGTCTGACACGAATATTCTTGGAACGTATGGATATGCCGCTCCAGAGCAATTCGGATTCAACCAATCAGATGCTAGAACCGATATCTATTCCCTAGGAGTAACTATGAATATGTTGCTTGTTGGTAAACTCCCTGTAAACGGTATCTATGAAGGAAATTTATCTAGTGTGATATCTAAATGTATTCAATTAGATCCTGAACAGAGATTTCAGAATGTCAATGAATTGAAACTAACTATTTTAAAAAAATCAAATGAATTTAAAAATAAAGGAAAAATGAGTAGATATTATACGAAGTTTAAAATGCCAGGATTTAGATCTAGAAAGCTTTTATTTAAAATAATCAGTTCAATATGGTATGTATTTTTAACTTTAGCTTTGTTTGGATTTTTCACTGAAGATCCTTCCTTTCAAAATAGAGTTTTAGATGTAATCATGGTAGGCTTCCTATTTACTTTAACTCTTTTTTATGGAAATTTTAATAATGTGAAATCTAAGCTTCCTCTGGTAAAATCAAGAAGGTTGTTTGTAAAATTCATTGGATATGTTTTCTATACCTTATTATTATTAATTATTAGTATGATTTTTATGCCTGAGTAAATTTGTATGCTACTAGCATACCAACACTTCCTCCTTACTCTATAAAATATGTTTAAATATATTTTACAGGGAGGGATTTTTATGAGAAGTAAGGCTTTGATAGTTTCAGCAGTATTTGCAGTCATCTACAGTATTTATTTGATATTTCATTTCAGTGGAACCATGTCTGGTGACGCTTCTGACGCTGAGATAGTAGGAGGAGCTATAGCCACATTACTAGTTACACCACATATTGTAATGATGGTACTTGCATCTATATTCAACATCTTAGCATTAGCACTAAAAAAAGTAGGTTTTGCACTGACCACTGGTATTCTATATTCGGTAGCAGGAGTTCTTTTACCATTATACCTTCCATTCGTAATACCTATGATAGTACTTAGTTTCGTTGGATATTCTAAGATGAAAAAATTTAAATCTAATAATTTGAATGTTGAAAGCTAATTTCATATGGAGGGATTCTGTGAAAAAAAATATTATTATATTATTAATCTTGCTATCCATGTCGATTACACTCATTGGATGCGATAATTCTGATTCAAGCGATTCTTCTGATACTGATACAGGTTCCGAATCTTCTCATTCTAATGATAAAGAGAAAGAAACTGATAGTGAAGAAGATTCGAGCCAAGAAAAATCAATTCTTACTTTAGGAAAAACAATTGAAATGGGGGACTTATCCTTTGTAGCTAGATCTGCTCAATGGAAAAATGGGGATGAATTCTCATCTCCAGATGAAGGCGAAAAATGGTTAGCAGTAGACGTAGAAATAATAAATAACTCGGATGAGAGTACTTCTATATCTTCTTTGCTTATGTTTTCTTTATATGATGATGAAAACTACTCAACAGAGATTGCCCCTTTTGCTGATACTAGAGGCAGTTTAGATGGTGAGCTTGGTGTTGGGAGATCTATGGCAGGAGAAATAGCTTTTGAGGTTCCTGAATCAAGTGAGAGTTTTGAGTTCGTGTTTGAACCAGAATTATTCGGTTTTGGTCAAGCTATATATTCCATTCAAGCAGACGAAGTACAATGATATTTTTCTTTATTAAAAAAGACGATTTAGAATCCATCTTTGGATAACAAATCGTCTTTTTTATTATTCTAATTCTATTGTTCCTGCATTTAATGCATAATATCTTCCTTGATCTAAAACAATAATATTATCAGCATCTTCAACAAAATTATTAAACTTATGAGCAATAATTATTCCTATCCTATTCTTTAAATAATCTCTTATACATTTTTAATCTCTATAGCACCATTTTTATTTTCATTCAATTCTAAGGATGCTTTACGTTTCTCCT
>NZ_WSFU01000100.1 GCF_016820635.1 Anaeromonas gelatinilytica
AGAAGAACTTACAAAAGAGAAATTTATAGAAAATCCATTTGGAGAAGGGAGAATGTATCGAAGTGGGGATTTAGTCAGATGGTTACCAGATGGTAATATAGAGTATTTAGGAAGAATAGATGAACAAGTTAAGATTAGGGGATATAGAGTTGAGATAAAAGAGATTGAAGAAGTACTCATTAAACAAGAAGGAATAGAAGATTCAGTAGTGATAGTAGAAGAAATGGGGAAAGGTAATAAAATTCTTCTAGCTTATACAGTAATGAAGGAAGCAAAGGAGTTAGATACAGTTAATTTAAAAGAAGATATAAGAAAAGAATTACCTGATTATATGATTCCTCAATATTTTAAAGCTATAGATAAAATACCTTTAAATGCTAATGGTAAACTTGATAAAAGGGTTTTACCTGAAATTGAATTTGAAAGACAAAAAGAATATGTGAAGCCAACAACTTTAACAGAAAAAAGACTTTGTGAAGTTTATAAAGAACTATTGAATATAGATAAAATTGGGAGAACAGATAATTTCTTTGAATTAGGTGGTCACAGTATTCTTGCTATGGAGCTTGTTAATTTAATAAAGGAAGATATGGGAAAAGATATAGCTGTTTCAAATATATTTGAATATTCAAGTGTAAAGGATTTAGCTAGCTTTATAGACTCTCTTCAGACAAAAGATTTTGACTCTATACCTTTAGCTGAAAAAGCATTAACTTATCCCATAACTTCTTCACCAAAGAGATTATTTACATTACAAGAGATGAATCCTGAGTCAACATCTTATAATATGCCTTTTGGAGTTGAAGTTAAGGGGAATTTTGATATTGAACTTTTATGTAAAACATATGAAGATTTAATAAAGCGTCATGAGATACTTAGAACTAGTTTTCATACGAAGGATGGAAATTTTATACAGAGAATAGATGAAGATGTTGTACCTGATATTAGTATTTTAGATTATTCAAAAGATATTAATAATGAATTATCTAAGAAAAAGATTATGAGAGAATTTGTAAAGCCTTTTAAAGTAGATAAAGCTTCTTTGATAAGATTAAGGTTAATTAAATTATCTGAAAATCATGGTTATATATTATTCGATACTCATCATATGATATCAGATGCTCTTAGTATGAAGATCTTTATAGAAGAGTTTGCAGCATTATATAATGGTGAGGAATTAGAAGATTTAAAAATTCAATATAAAGATTATAGTCAATGGGTAATTTCTAAAGATATTTCTTCTCAAGAAGAATATTGGAATAAAGTCTATGAAACTCCAGTAGAAGCTCTTAATTTACCTTATGATTCTTCAAGACCAAAGATTAAAAGCTTTAATGGAGATTTAATTACCATTGACTTAGAAGAAAAATTTACTAATAGAATACAGAGTTTTGCTAGAGAAAAAGATTTAACAGAGTATATGGTTTTACTTAGTGGTCTTATGATTACACTTCATCAATATAGCTATCAAGATGATATAGTTATTGGTAGTCCTATTACTGGAAGGATTCATAAGGACACAGAAAAAATGTTAGGTATGTTTGTGAATACCCTTGCTATAAGAGGATATCCAGAATCAGATAAAACTCTTGAAAAGTTTTTTGAAGAAATAAAGAATCATTGCTTGGGTGCTTATGAAAATCAAGAATATCCTTTTGAGAAATTAGTAGATAAGGTCATTGGCCAAAGAGATTCTAGTAGAAATCCATTATTTGATGTATCTTTTGCATTACAAAATGCTGCAGATTTTACTCTTGGATTTAATAATATGGAAGTTAAAGATGTTTTTTATAGCGAACTTTTGGCAAAGTTTGATATAGATATAGAAATGTCTTATAAAGAGAAAGGATATCATCTTAGTTGTATATATAATACCGATTTATTTAGAAGAAAAACTATTGAAGGTATGATGGATCATTTTATTAAGTTATTGTTAGTAATAACAGAGGATATGGAACAAAAGATTGGAGAATTGAATTCACTTACAGATGAAGAAAGGAATGAAATTACTAAAGTCTTTAATGATGTTGAAATAGATTATAATAAGGACCTCAATATTAAGGAAATATTTGAAA
>NZ_WSFU01000109.1 GCF_016820635.1 Anaeromonas gelatinilytica
TTAATATTCTTTATAAATCAACGGGCTATCGCCCAGAAAAATCTTTAAGTGCTAAACTTCTGTCTTTTTTGGACTTTTTCAGTGGCCTCAAATGAACATCGGGGAACTTTCCTGTATAATGAGTACGGACTACTTGTAGTAGCCTTTCATTTTTTGAAGCAAAGCTTTCAAAATTTTGCGTTCCCTGTATCCAACTGCTGAAGCGGATATCTGCAGTTGTTGTGCTAACTGTTTTTCAGTCTTTTCCTCGAAAAAGATACCATAGATGATTTGCTGTTCTTCTGCACTTAGCTTGTCCAAACAGCAACGAAAATAACTTAGCTGTTCTGATTCCAGCACTTCATCCTCAACAGGAGTTAAGCTATCCAAGCAGATAAATTCTATGGATACGCCAGCTTCGCGAAATTGCTCCAAAGAGTGTTCGTGTTTGGCAGCCTTATTTTTTAGGTATCTCTCGTGTTCGTATTCTTGGTAATAGGCTTTATATACCTCATAGGTAACAGGGATTCGTTTCCCCTTTACAATTAATGTATATTCCTTCATCGTTTTAACCTCCAAATTTTCAATGTGTTCAGGTGAAAATTTGGAGGCTGGAGGAGAACGGCATCGGTGTAGACCAACAACACAGAGGCAAAGTTATGCCTGACTGTGTGCCTTTTGAGAAGTTAAGGCGGTGTTCTATGTGAACTGTTAGTTCGTGTTCTTGAGCATAACTTCCCCATAATGATGGCAAACTTTTTTTAACCAGTTAACCGAGATAGAAAATGAAATAGACACGGCGATACCTCCACAGATACCGTCGTGTCCTCAAAAATGGGCAACTTTAATACATCCTCCGCTATTCCGTTTTTCCAAAAACACGGCGGCTTTGAATGTTATTTCAAAACCGCCGATTAACCTTAGCTACTCTTTGAGCATAATGATTTCTCTGCCAAACGGCGGCTTTTTTTTATATGCCGTTTGGCAGATTATTTTAATGCACAATAGTGTTGAATTAATATTACTGTTTTAGAAGAAAATAGAATTCATACGTTTTTTCAGGTGTGGCTCCATTAAAAATAATAGTCCTATCTGAAAGAGTAATAACAATATAGGGGGAATTGTTCCGATGAACATATACCGAGCAATTTCCATATCCCTGTACATTAAATTTACCCACATAAAAACTATCACTATCCCCACCATTGCGTTTGCTCATTTTGGGAAGTTGATCTATTTGCTCTATTGCTTTCACATCATCTATCGAAAAAGAATCACTATACATTGGTGCGCTTATATAAGCTATATGATTTTTCAGTTCAAATTCCACAGTGCCAAAATCTAGTGGCATTACAAACTTTGCAAGGGCTATTGTGCCTATTACAATTATGGCTAGAAAAACATTTATAAATTTTCCAAACTTAGATGCCATATTAACCGTAGTTCCAAAGCCTATGCGCTTTTCAACCCAGACACGTTTGTCATTGGGATTATTGTAATTTCCTGTTGCCCAGTATTGGTCTTCATCGGTGTAAACTTCCTCAGAAGTAAATAAGAGCAGATTATGACGTTCATCTCTTACTGTATAATATGCCGATAAAATAGGTGCATAGGTTAAACAAGTAGATATACCAAGCAATGCCATTATCACAAATGAATCAAGGACACGATATTGAACTAAGAAAAACATAAGCGTATAAAGAATGCTTCCAATGTGAGCTTGCAGAATCCAGCATTTTGACCATTGATGTTTATAAATCTGATTCAGCGCAAGATTTATTTCTGTATTTTCCGAATATGTGATAGTCCGTTCCTTTGTAACTATCATGTAGGCTAGAAATCCTATTACTACACTTATAAGTGAACAAATTGGAAATACCCAAGAGAAATAATGATGCTCTTGTTTATACAACAATAGTAAGATAGGTATTATCGAAATAATAAAAGCTAGAAAAAACCAAAACTGCGAAGTAGGCATTTTACCTTTTAATCTGCTTACTTCCGTGTCAATACTGATAGTGTGTTTTTCACCAACATACCACTTGTTTTCTTTTTTTAACGTATATAATTTATTAAAGTACCTTTTTTGAATAAGACTGTTTACAAAGAAAAGCAAACAGCACCAAGCCAAAATATATAATATGCTGATCGATACGTATTTTGAAATAATTAAAAGGGGGAGCATAAGCAAAAAGAATATTACACCTGCTAAAGTATATGTTTTATGATATTCTTGAACGATTTTTTGCACTTTATTATTTTGGAGTTCTAAACGAGGAAGTGATACCCCGAGAAGAATATTGCCATTTGCCTTTTCAGCGGTTTTATTCGTTAAAATAAGAGTAATCAAAACCACCAGTGTAACAAATAAATTAATAACTATAGAAATCATATGTTCCCTCCTGCAACTTGTGAAATATTCAAACGGTCAAACATTTCAGCACACATCTTTAAAAAATGTTCTTTTTCAATACCCTTAAGTGATGATTCAGTAATTAGTAAAGCTAGTTCACTTTCAATTTTTTCTGAAAAATTATCAGTTAAGAGTGCTGTGGGCTTAATTTTTGCTCCATGCCGACGGTCAATTTCAATGAAACCTTCATTTTTAAGAATAGTATAGACTTTTGTTACTGTCATCATATTAATACCAATATCTTCAGCCATTTGCCGGACAGTAGGTAAGCCCTGGCCAATTTTTAAATCTCCTCGACCTATTCCCATAACAATTTGATTACGCAATTGTACATAGATAGGCGTTGAACTTGCAGTATTTAGTTTAATTATCATTTATATCCTCCACCAATCAACTAAGTATTATTTGTATTATAAATTATAATACAAATAATACTTAGTGTCAAGGAATACATTGCTTTTTAGGCAGCAACTAAATATATTGATTTAAAAATATCGAAACCCATCCAACCCCTTCACTTTTTCCTTAAGAAAAGTGAGGGGCATTTTTTATGCCTTCTTC
>NZ_WSFU01000005.1 GCF_016820635.1 Anaeromonas gelatinilytica
GTGGCTTACTTCTTTCATATTTAGCCTTACCCATTATTATTCCTCCTTAAATATTTGAATTATTTACCCATTATTTCTTCAGCAATACTCTTTGGCACTGCTTCAAAGTGGTCTAATTCCATTGAATAATTTCCACGACCTTGAGTATTTGATCTTAAATCTGTAGCATATCCAAACATTTCAGATAATGGAATGAAAGCATTTATAGCTTTAACACCATTTCTATCTTCAAAGTTTTCTATTCTACCTCTTCTTGAACTAACATCACCCATTACGTCTCCCATATATTCTTCAGGAATTAATATCTCTACCTTCATATATGGTTCAAGTATAACAGGTTTCGCCTTTGCCATAGCATCTTTAAAGGCCATAGAACCAGCTATCTTAAATGCCATCTCTGATGAGTCAACTTCATGATAAGATCCATCATATAAAGTAATTCTAAAATCAGAAACCGGATACCCTGCTAAGATACCTGTCTGAGCTGCTTCTTGAATTCCTTGATCAACAGCTGGAATATATTCCTTAGGAATAGCTCCTCCTTTGATCTCATTAACAAACTCATATCCTGAACCAGGTTCTAATGGTTCCATTTTAATTTTAACATGACCATATTGTCCTTTACCACCTGATTGCTTAGCATATTTAGATTCAACATCAGCTGATGTTGTAATTGATTCTTTATAAGCAACTTGTGGCTTACCAACATTAGCCTCTACTTTAAATTCTCTTAGAAGTCTATCTACTATAATCTCTAAGTGAAGTTCTCCCATACCTGAAATAATTGTCTGTCCTGTCTCTTCATCTGTATATGTCCTGAAAGTTGGATCTTCTTCAGCTAATTTAGCTAAACCAATACCCATCTTTTCTTGACCTGCCTTAGTTTTAGGCTCTATTGCTACTTCAATAACAGGTTCTGGGAATTCCATAGATTCTAATATTATAGGGTTATCAGGATCACATAACGTATCTCCAGTAGATGTACCTTTAAGACCCACAGCTGCTGCAATATCTCCTGCATATGCTTCAGAAATTTCTTCTCTCCTATTAGCATGCATCTGTAATATACGTCCTATTCTTTCTCTTTTATTCTTTGTTGAATTTAAAACATATGAACCAGATTCCATAATTCCTGAATAAACTCTAAAGAATGCTAATTTACCTACATATGGATCTGTCATAATTTTAAACGCTAATGCACTGAATGGTTCTTCATCTGATGATGTTCTTACTGCTTCTTCATCACTATCAGGTAACACGCCTTGAATTGCTGGAACATCTAAAGGTGACGGCATATAATCAACAATAGCATCAATCAATAATTGAACACCTTTATTTTTATAAGCTGAACCACAAAGTACTGGAACTATAGCATTTACAATAGTAGCCTTTCTAATTGCAACTTTTAATTCTTCATTAGTGATTTCTTCACCTTCTAAATATTTCATCATCAATTCTTCATCTGATTCTGCAACTTCCTCAAGTAAATTTTCTCTATATTCTTCAGCTTTATCTTGAAGTTCTCCTGGTATTTCAGTAGTTTTAATTTCAACACCAAGATCATCTTTATATATCTTAGCATCCATATTAATAAGATCAATTATACCTACAAAATCATCTTCAGATCCTATCGGAAGCTGTAACGGCACAGCATTTGCCTTTAATTTTTCTTTGATTGAGTTTACAGACATATAAAAATCTGCACCCATTTTATCCATTTTATTCACAAAACATATTCTTGGTACTCCATATTTATCTGCTTGACGCCAAACTGTCTCAGACTGTGGTTCAACACCACTTTTAGCATCAAATATAGCAACTGACCCATCAAGTACACGAAGAGATCTTTCAACTTCAACAGTAAAATCCACGTGTCCTGGCGTGTCTATAATGTTAATTCTATGGTTTTTCCAAAATGCTGTAGTAGCAGCAGAAGTTATTGTAATTCCTCTTTCCTGCTCCTGTTCCATCCAGTCCATTTGTGAAGCCCCTTCATGAGTTTCACCTATTTTATGAACTTTACCTGTATAAAATAATATCCTCTCAGTTGCAGTAGTCTTACCTGCATCAATATGAGCCATTATTCCAATATTACGTGTTCTTTTTAATGGATAATCTCTTGCCATAATTGTCTCCTCCTTTCTGCTGCTCTGTTTATATATTTTTATCCCCTATTCAAACAATTTTTAAACATAAATTACCATTTATAATGAGCAAATGCTTTATTGGCTTCTGCCATTTTATGAGTATCTTCTTTCTTTTTAACACTTGCTCCAGTATTATTAGCAGCATCCATTATTTCTTTAGCTAATCTCTCACTCATAGTCTTTTCTCCTCTTTTTCTAGAGTAAGTTGTTAACCATCTTAATCCTAATGTCTGTCTTCTTGTAGGTCTTACTTCAACTGGTACTTGATAAGTAGCACCACCTACACGTCTAGCTTTAACTTCTAAAACTGGCATAATATTCTCTAAAGCATTATGAAATACATCTAATGGCTCTTCACCTGTTTTTTCATTAATTATATCAAATGCTCCATAAACTATCTTCTGAGCAACTCCTCTTTTACCATCTAACATTATAGAGTTGATTAATTTTGTTACAATCTTATCTTTATAGATAGGATCTTCCATTATTTGTCTTTTTTGAATATGACCTTTTCTCGGCACTTCGCTTCCCTCCTTAACAATCAAGATTAATTCTTCGGTACTCGATGATATAATCACCGTGGTGCACAATAATGTATATGAAGCTATCGTTCCTAAGGAATCATAGCATTACATTTCGCGCTAATACCATATAATACTACTTTAGTTCTTTGGTTTTTTGGTACCATATTTAGATCTAGCCTGTTTTCTAGTATCAACACCAGCTGTATCTAATGTACCTCTAACAATGTGATATCTTACACCAGGTAAGTCTTTTATTCTTCCCCCTCTTATAAGAACAACACTATGTTCTTGAAGGTTATGTCCTATTCCTGGTATATATGCTGTCACCTCATGACCATTTGTAAGTCTAACCCTTGCTATTTTTCTTAAGGCTGAGTTAGGCTTTTTAGGTGTTACAGTTTTAACAGCTGTACAAACTCCTCTTTTTTGTGGAGAATGAACTTTAGTAGTCTTTTTCTTAAGAGAATTGAATCCTACATTTAAATGTGGAGAATCAGATTTCTTAGTTACTTTTTTTCTACCTTTTCTTACCAATTGATTAATGGTTGGCATCTAGACACCTCCTTCCAATAGTTACTTTAAAATAGCTACTGTTGCAGCACAAACATCAATTCCACAGGCTTCTCCTAATTCCTTCATGTTTTCTATGAAAACAAGCTTTACTGATTTTTCATTAGCTATTTGAACTAACTCATCAGTAATTTTTTTATCAGCATCTTTTGCTACGTACAGAAGACTTACATCATCTTTCATTAAAAGTCTCTTAGCCTGTTTACTTCCAACTACTTTTTTCTTATCTTTCAGTTCAGATAACAATTAAGTCTCCTCCTTTTTAAATATCGAGAAGATTATGGAGTTTTATGTCCATAATCTTCTTCCATATCAAAAAGTCAACAATCAAATTTACATACTCAAATATTGTAACATCAGTTTTATAAGCTGTCAAGATTAATAATTATTTATACGGTCTATTCTTCAACAATCTCTTCTAATTCTTCACTCTGCTCTTCTATATCATTTACCGCAATTGATTTATATCTTTTCATACCAGTTCCAGCTGGTATAAGTTTACCTATTATTACATTCTCTTTAAGTCCTACTAAATTATCTTCTTTTCCTTTTATGGCTGCATCTGTTAAAACTCTAGTTGTCTCTTGGAAAGATGCAGCTGACAAGAATGAATCTGTTGCTAATGAAGCTTTAGTAATTCCTAATAAAACTCTACTTCCTACTGCTGGTTCTCCACCTTCAGATTCAATTTTCTCATTTTGATTTTGGAAATCAAATATATTAACAAGACTTCCTGGAAGTAAGTCTGTATCTCCATCATCTTCAATTTTAACTTTATTTAACATTTGTCTAACTATAATCTCAACGTGTTTATCATTTATATCAACACCCTGCATTTTATATACTCTTTGTACTTCCTTAACAATGTAATTCTGTACTCCTATTACACCTTTTATCTTTAATATATCATGAGGATTAACTGAACCTTCCGTTATCTCATCTCCAGCTTCAATATCTTCCCCATCTATAACATTAATTCTAGAACCATAAGGAATTGTATATGCTTTTGATTCTTTATCTTCACCTGTTACTATTACTTCTTTTTTCTTTCTCGTTTCATTTATAGAAACTTTACCAGCAATTTCAGATATAATAGCTAATCCTTTTGGTTTCCTAGCTTCAAACAACTCTTCAACCCTTGGAAGACCTTGAGTAATATCTCCTCCAGCTACTCCACCTGTATGGAATGTACGCATTGTAAGCTGTGTTCCTGGTTCTCCAATAGATTGCGCTGCAATAATACCTACAGATTCACCAACATCTACTTTTCCTCCTGTGGCAAGATTTCTACCATAACATTTTGAGCATACTCCATGTTTTGATTCACAGGTTAAAGCAGATCTAACTTTCACTTCCTTAATTCCAGCACTAATTATTTCCTTAGCCTTACTTTCATTAATAAAATTGTTTGATTCTACTATTAATTCTCCTGTTTCAGGATGAATTATATCTTCTAAACAATATCTACCAACTATTCTATCATATAATTCTTCAATTATCTCAATTCCATCTTTGAAGTCTTTTACGATAATTCCTTTTTCAGTTCCACAATCTGTTTCTCTAACAATAACATCTTGACTTACATCAACAAGCCTTCTTGTTAAATATCCAGAGTCAGCAGTTCTTAAAGCTGTATCTGCAAGTCCTTTTCTGGCTCCATGAGTAGATATAAAGAATTCTAATACCGATAATCCTTCTCTAAAATTTGACTTAACTGGAATTTCAACTGTTTTACCAGAAGCATTAGCCATAAGGCCTCTCATACCAGCTAACTGTCTTATCTGATTCTTACTACCTCTAGCTCCAGAATGAGACATTATAAATACATTATTTAGTCTATCCAAATTGTTCATTAGTTCATCAGTTACATCTTCTGTTGTTTTTGTCCAAACTTCTATAACTTTTTCATATCTCTCATCATCTGATATAAGTCCTCTTCTAAAAGCTTTTTCATATTTATCAACTTTTTCTTCTGATTCAGAAACAAGTTTTGCTTTAGCTTCAGGAACTATAATGTCACTAACTCCAATAGTTATTGCTCCAATTGTAGAATAATGGAATCCTAAGTTTTTAATATGGTCTAACATTATAGAAGTAATAGTGTTTCCATGTTTATTAAAACAATTTTCTATTATATCTCCTAATCCCTTCTTAGTAACTAATTCATCTATTTCTAGCGAATATTTATCTTCATCTCTATTAACAAATCCTAAATCCTGAGGTATATTTTCATTAAATATAAATCTACCTACAGTACTTTCTACTAATTGGCCTCTATCTTCTTTATTTAGCTTCACTCTAACTTTAACTTTAGCATGTAATCCAACATTTTTATTTTGATAAGCATGCAATAATTCATCAAAATCTTTAAATATCATTCCTTCACCTTTTTCACCAGACACATCAATTGTTAAGTAATATACTCCTAATACCATGTCCTGAGTAGGTGTTGTAATTGGATTCCCAGCTTGTGGCGCCAAAATATTATTTATAGAAAGCATCAAAAATCTTGCTTCTGCTTGAGCTTCCATTGATAATGGAACGTGAACAGCCATTTGGTCTCCATCAAAGTCTGCATTATATGCTGTACATACTAATGGATGAAGCTTTATAGCTTTACCTTCAACTAATATAGGTTCAAAAGCTTGAATCCCCAAACGATGCAGAGTAGGAGCACGATTTAATAATACAGTATGATCTTTTATTACCTCTTCTAATACTCCCCATACTTCTGATTTTATTTTCTCTACCATTCTTTTAGCACTTTTAATATTATGCGCTAAACCATCATTAACTAATTTCTTCATTACAAAAGGCTTAAACAATTCCAACGCCATCTTCTTAGGTAATCCACATTGATAAAATTTAAGCTCAGGTCCTACAACAATTACTGAACGACCGGAATAATCAACTCTTTTACCAAGAAGATTTTGTCTAAATCTACCCTGCTTACCTTTAAGCATATCTGATAATGATTTAAGAGGTCTATTTCCTGGTCCTGTAACCGGTCTTCCCCTTCTACCATTATCTATTAAAGAATCTACTGCTTCTTGTAACATTCTTTTTTCATTTCTAACAATTATATCAGGTGCACCTAAATCTAAAAGTCTTTTTAATCTATTATTTCTATTTATTACTCTTCTATAAAGGTCATTTAAATCTGATGTAGCAAACCTTCCACCATCTAATTGAACCATCGGCCTTAAGTCTGGTGGGATGATTGGAATTACATCTAAAATCATCCATTCAGGTTTATTGCCTGATTTTCTAAAAGCTTCCACTACTTCAAGTCTTCTAATTGTTCTTATTTTCTTTTGGCCAGAACTCTCTTTTAACTGTATTTTTAACTCTTTAGACTCTTGTTGAAGATCTATTTCGTTTAATAATTCTTTTACAGCTTCTGCACCCATCGCCGCTCTAAATTTTCTTCCATATTTATCTACTGTATCACTATATTCTTTTTCACTTAAAAGTTGTTTAGCTGATAAAGGTGTTTCACCTGGATCAATAACAACATAAGATGCAAAATATAGAATTTTCTCTAAAGATCTTGGGGACATATCTAAAATAAGACCCATTCTACTTGGTATCCCTTTAAAATACCAGATGTGAGATACAGGGGCAGCTAATTCAATATGCCCCATCCTATCTCTTCTTACCTTTGATTTTGTGACTTCCACCCCACACCTATCACATACTACACCCTTATATCTAATTCTTTTATACTTCCCACAATGACATTCCCAATCTTTTGTAGGACCAAATATCTTTTCACAAAACAAACCTTCTTTTTCAGGTTTTAATGTTCTATAGTTTATTGTTTCTGGTTTCTTAACTTCACCTCTAGACCATTGTCTAATCTTCTCTGGAGAAGCCAAGCCTATTTTTATCGAATCAAAATTATTAAGCTCGAACAAGGGGCTTTCTCTCCCTTCCTTAAAGATTTATAAAACAAAATTATTTATTATCTTCTTCATTACCTTCTATGCTAATATCTGAATCATTTTCTTCATATTCAATTGAATCTTTTATTTCTATTTCATTATCTTCTTCTGTTAAGACCTTAACGTCTAATGCTAAACTTTGAAGCTCTTTTATGAGTACTTTAAATGATTCTGGAACTCCTGGTTCAGGAATGTTTTCTCCTTTTACAATGGATTCATAAGTTTTTACACGACCTACAACATCATCTGATTTAACCGTTAAAATCTCTTGTAAAGTATGGGCTGCACCATATGCTTCCAATGCCCATACCTCCATTTCACCAAACCTTTGTCCTCCAAACTGGGCTTTACCACCAAGAGGCTGTTGAGTCACAAGAGAATAAGGTCCGGTAGATCTTGCATGTATTTTATCATCAACTAAATGATGCAACTTAAGCATATACATATAACCTACTGTAACAGGATTTTCAAAGTATTCACCTGTTCTTCCATCTCTAAGGTTTATTTTACCCGTTTCAGGAAGATTAGCTTTTTTTAGGGCTTCAAATATATCATCTTCTACAGCTCCATCAAATACAGGAGTTGCTACATGCCATCCTAACTCTTTGGCTGCCATACCTAAGTGAACTTCTAATACCTGACCAATATTCATACGAGATGGTACACCTAATGGGTTTAATAAAATATCCAATGGTCTTCCATCTGGTAAAAATGGCATATCCTCTTCAGGTAATATCCTGGAAATAACACCTTTATTACCATGACGACCACACATCTTATCTCCTACATTTATCTTTCTTTTTGTACTAATATACACTCTCACTAATTCATTTACACCTGGAGAAAGTTCATCACCATTTTCTCTTTTAAAGACTTTAACATCAATAATTATACCACTTTCACCATGAGGTACCCTTAAAGATGTATCTCTAACCTCTCTAGCCTTTTCTCCAAATATAGCTCTAAGAAGTCTTTCTTCTGCAGTAAGCTCCGTTTCTCCCTTTGGAGTTACTTTTCCTACTAGAATATCACCAGGATTTACTTCTGCACCAATTCTTATTATGCCTCTTTCATCAAGATTTCTAAGTGAATCTTCACCAACATTTGGTATATCCCTAGTAATTTCTTCAGGCCCTAATTTGGTGTCCCTTGCATCTGCTTCATATTCTTCTATATGTATAGAAGTCAATGCATCTCTTTTTACTAAATTTTCATTTATTAAAATAGCATCCTCGTAGTTATAACCTTCCCAAGTCATATAAGCTACAAGCATATTCTTGCCTAAAGCTATTTCACCTAAGTCTGTAGATGGCCCATCAGCAATGACTTGACCCTTTCCTACTTTTTCGCCTTTCTCAACAATAGGTTTCTGATTTATACAAGTACCTTGATTAGAGCGTTTGAACTTTAAAAGTTTATATTTTTCTAATTGCCCATCTTCATCTTTTGTTATTACAATTTCATTTGCTGTTACTCTTGATACTACTCCAGAAACCTTAGAAACAATAGCAACACCAGAATCTTTAGCAGCCTTATATTCCATACCAGTACCAATTACTGGTGCTTCCGATTTTAATAATGGTACAGCTTGTCGTTGCATGTTTGCACCCATAAGAGCTCTATTAGCATCATCATTCTCTAAGAAAGGTATCATTGCTGTCGCTACAGATACCAACTGTTTTGGAGATACGTCCATATAATCTACTTCTTCTCTAGATACCACATCATAGGTACCATTTTCAGCTCTTACTACAACTCTTTTATTAACAAATCTTCCCTCTTCATCTAAAGGTTCATTAGCCTGAGCGACTATATAATGATCTTCTACATCAGCTGTCAAATAATCTATATCTGATCTCATTTTTATTGATTTCTTATCTGCCCTTCTATATGGAGCTTCTATAAATCCATACTCATTAATTCTAGCAAAACTTGCCAACGAATTGATAAGTCCAATGTTTGGACCCTCTGGAGTTTCAATTGGACACATCCTACCATAATGAGATGGATGAACATCTCTAACTTCAAATCCTGCTCGATCCCTACTAAGTCCACCTGGTCCTAATGCAGACATTCTTCTCTTATGAGTAAGTTCCGCTAACGGATTTGTTTGATCCATAAACTGTGAAAGCTGACTACTTCCAAAAAATTCTTTTATAGAAGCTGCCACAGGACGTATATTTATTAAAGCTTGAGGAGTAGCTATATCAATATCTTGTATTGTCATTCTTTCCCTAACTACTCTTTCCATCCTAGAAAGACCAATTCTAAATTGGTTTTGCAATAATTCTCCCACAGAACGAACTCTTCTATTTCCTAGATGATCAATATCATCCACTTCTCCAATTCCACGGAAAAGATTAAACTCATAATTAATAGAAGCTACTATATCTGGAACTATTATATGTTTAGGTAATAATTCTCTAAATCTTTCTTTAATAGCTTCTTTTAAATCTTCTTCATTAGTATTTTCTTTCATTATTTCTTTAAGTACAGGATAATAAATTCTTTCTTTTATACCTAAATTTTCTAATGATATAGGTAAATCTAATGATTTTACATTAACAAAATGATTACCCATAACCTTAATTAATTTATTTTCATCAGTTAATACATCAACTTTATTAATTCCTGCTGCCTCTATTTCAAATGCTTTTTCGCGACTAATTTTTTCGTTTTTAGAAACTATTATTTCCCCAGTCTCTTCATTAACTACATTATCAACTGCAATCTTATTAACAATTCTTTCACTTAAAGCTAATTTTTTATTGAATTTATATCTTCCCACCTTTGCCAAATCATATCTTTTAGGATCAAAAAACAACGTGTTAATTAATGATCTAGCACTTTCTACAGCTGGTGGTTCACCGGGTCTTAATCTCTTATAAATTTCTAATAATCCTTCTTCTTCATTGCTAGTATTATCCTTTTCAATACTATTTAAAAGGTGTTCTGTTTCACCTAGAAGTTGTAATATGTCTGCGTCAGTTCCATATCCTAATGCTCTCAATAAAACAGTTACAGGTAATTTTCTAGTTCTATCTACCCTTACATAGACAATATTGTTAGAGTCACTCTCATACTCTAACCAAGCTCCTCTATTAGGGATAACAGTTGAGGAATATAATCTATTACCAGTTTTATCCACATTTTCAGAATAATATACTCCTGGAGATCTTACTAATTGACTTACTATGACTCTTTCTGCACCATTAATTATGAAAGTACCTTTATCAGTCATTAAAGGAAAATCTCCCATGAAAACTTCTTGCTCTTTTACTTCCCCAGTTTCCTTATTAATAAGTCTTACTTTAACTTTTAATGGAGCTGAGTAAGTTGCATCTCTTTCCTTGCACTCTTCAATGTCATATTTAATTTCTTCAGAAATATAATAATCAACAAATTCCAAAACTAAATTTCCTGTATAATCTTTAATTGGAGATATATCTTCAAATACTTCTCTAAGTCCTTCTTCCACAAACCATTCATAGGACTTCTTTTGAACTTCTATCAAATCAGGAAGTTCTAATACTTCATCAATCTTTGAATAACTCATTCTAACCCGTTTTCCATACGAAACAGGATGCACCATATTATTCACCCCTTATAAAAACTAATTCCAAAAGGCAATTAATCTCCTTTGATGGAAAATTTTACATTATATCTATAATACTATTTCCATATAAAATTTTTTTATTCAAATTTTATGCCAACTTTTTACTCTTTGGCATTTAATAATATTATCATAAGGAAATCAATATGTCAAGACAAGTTAGTTATAAATATACACCATGATTAAATGGTTAAAAAAAAAGTACCTTAAAGGTACCTTTCTATTTAGAATAGTAATTACTTAAGTTCTACAGTAGCTCCTGCTTCTTCTAACTTAGTCTTCATTTCTTCAGCAGCTTCCTTGTCTACTCCTTCTTTAATTGTTCCTGGAGCTCCATCAACTAATCCTTTTGCATCTTTCAATCCTAATCCAGTTATCTCTCTAACAACTTTGATTACTTTGATTTTTGAATTTCCTGGATTTGCAAGAACAACATCAAATTCACTCTTCTCTTCTTCTCCTGCTGCTGCTCCTGCTGCTGCTCCTCCTCCAGCTACCATTACTGGTGCTTGAGCACTTACATCGAACTCTTCTTCAATAGCTTTTACTAAATCAGATAATTCTAATACGCTTAATTCTTTAACTTGTTCTATTATATTTGTAATTTTTTCACTCATTTATAATACCTCCATTTTCTTTTTTATTCTTCAGTAGAAGCTTCTCCGCTTCCATTTTCCTTATCTACAATCGCCTGAATCCCTCTAGCTAATTTACTAATTGGAGCATTTAATCCTACTGCTAATTGAGTAAGTAATTGTTCCTTAGATGGCAAGTTAGCTAAATCAATAATTTTTTCAAGACCTAACATATCTCCTTCAACTATACCAGCTTTAAGTTCTAAATTATCATGTTCTTTAGCAAAATCATTAGTAACTTTCGCAGCTACTACAGGATCTTCATTTGAAATAGCTATACCATTAGGTCCAGTTAGATAATTTGTAAACTCTTCATATCCTTCTTCTTTAAAAGCAAATCTCATCATGGTATTTTTATAAATCTTATATTCTACACCAGCCTCAGAGTATTTTCTTCTAAGTTCATTAACTTCATCTACATTTAACCCTCTATAATCAACTAAAACTACAGATTTGGCATTGCTTATTTTATCTCTTATTTCTTGAACTAATTGTTGCTTTTGCTTAATAATCTCTTTATTCATCGGTGTTCCACCTCCTTAAATCACGAATAAGGGTTTATATAATATAAAAAGATCTTCCATAGACAGGAAGACCTTTTATAATCATTTATTTTATAATAATCATAATTGGTACAACCTCGGTAGGATATTTAAACCCTAAAGTTCCTACTGTCTACGGTCATTCTATTAACTTTTCACTATTCATTATCCTACCACGTTGTATCATATATGTCAACAATAAATTTACTGTTCCATTAATTTCTGTCCATTAATTTTTATTCCTGGACTCATTGTACTTGAAATAACTACACTTCTTAAATATTTACCTTTAGCTGCTGATGGTCTAGCTTTAATTATGGCACCCATTATAGCATTAAAGTTCTCTTTTATTTTTTCACTTCCAAAGGATGCCTTTCCAATCGGAACATGAATTATACTTGTTTTATCTACTCTATATTCAACTTTACCAGCTTTAATATCATTAACTGCTTTTTCAACATCGAAAGTAACAGTTCCTGATTTAGGGTTTGGCATTAAACCTTTTGGTCCTAATACCCTACCCAATCTACCAACAACTCCCATCATATCTGGTGTAGCTACTACTACATCAAAATCAAACCAGTTTTCGTTTTGAATTTTATTAATATATTCATCAGAACCAACATAATCTGCTCCAGCAGCTTCAGCCTCTTTAGCTTTGTCACCTTTAGCAAATACCAAAACTTTTCTGCTTTTTCCAGTTCCATGAGGTAATACAATAGCACCTCTAACTTGTTGGTCTGCATGCCTCGGATCAACACCAAGTTTTATTGATAATTCAATTGTTTCATCAAAATTAGCTTTAGCAGTCTTTTCAACTAATTCAATAGCCTTATCAGCATCATATAACTCTTCTCTATTTATAAGCTTTATGCTTTCTTCATATTTTTTTCCTCTTTTAGCCATTTCATATCCTCCTTTGTGGTATTATCGGATTATACCTCCCACTATATTAATTAATTACTTATTTATTATTACCCTTCTACAACGATTCCCATACTTCTAGCAGTACCCGCTACCATATTCATAGCAGCATCTATATCATTTGCATTTAAATCTGGCATTTTTGTTTCTGCAATTTCTCTAACTTTATCTTTAGAAATTGTCGCTACTTTATTTTTATTAGGTTCTCCAGAAGCTGTCTCTAATCCTAAAGCTTTTTTTAGTAAAACAGCAACAGGAGGAGTCTTAGTTATAAATGTAAATGATCTATCTTGATATACTGTAAGAACAACTGGAATTATCATACCAGCTTGATCAGCAGTTTTTGCATTAAATTCCTTACAGAATCCCATTATATTCACTCCATGTGGTCCTAAAGCAGTACCTACTGGTGGTGCTGGAGTTGCCTTACCAGCTGGGATTTGCAATTTAACTACAGCTGAAACTTTTTTAGCCATACCTGTCACACCTCCTTATCTTTTTGTGGTTAGTCGGGCTTCCCCTCCCACTTACGACTTAATTAAAGCCTATATAAAAGAATCATTAGTATATACTAATTATTCTTTATAATCCTTCTACCTGATCAAAGTCAAGTTCTACAAGTGTTTCTCTACCAAACATAGAAACAAAAACTTTGACTTTTCTTTTTTCATTATTAATTTCTTTAACAGTACCCATGAAATTTTCAAAGGGTCCTGCTATAACTTTTATAGAATCATCTACCTTGATATCAAGTTGTGGAAGTGACTCCTGTACTCCCATGTTCTTAATTTCTTCTGCAGTTAAAGGTATAGGTTTAGAAGCAGGTCCTACAAACCCAGTAACACCTCTAGTATTCCTAACAAGATACCATGATTCATCTGTTATTACCATCTTAACAATAACATATCCAGGGAATTTTTTTCTTTCTTTAACTTTCTTCTTTCCGTCTTTTATTTCTATATATTCTTCCATAGGTACAAGTATATCTGTTATTATATCTTCCATTCCCCTATTTTCAACCAATTTTTCTATGTTTGCTTTAACCTTATTTTCGTGGCCAGAATAAGTATGCACTACATACCACTTGGCCTTATCTGACATATCTGTCATAGATTTCGGGACCTTTAAAAAGGGTCCTTCCCTCCTTCACAATTTATTAACCAATTATAAATGATAACAATCCTCTTACTATAGTATCAAATAACCATACAATTACAGCTACTATAGCACATAAAACTATAACTACAAAAGTATGATTAACTAGTTCGCTTCTGTTTGGCCAATTTACTTTTTTTACTTCTGCTTTAACACCTCTAAAATAATTCTTTAATTTTTTTAGAGCTCCTTTATTGGTTTCAGTTTGAGCTGACATACCATCTCACATCCTCACTTCTATTAATATCGACTAATTTTTTTATTATTAATCAATTTAGTAAAAGAAATTAAACTTATTTTGTTTCTTTATGAATAGTATGAGTCTTACAGAATTTACAGTATTTTTTCATTTCCACTCTATCAGGATGCAATCTCTTATTCTTAGTTGTTGTATAATTTCTTTGTTTACATTCAGTACAGGCCAAAATTATTTTATCTCTCATTAACAAACACCTCCTAGCCCTATATCTATAAAGTATTTATATATTCAGGCATAATAATCCAATGGTAACTATAGTACCTATATAAATTATCACAAAAAATATTTTATGTCAATATAATAAAAGTTTCTTTAATATATGAATCTATTGGATTTACAATAAAAAACTAGGTCGATTAAGACCTAGTTTTAGTCTTTACATTTGAAAATTATTCTATTATCTCAGTAACTACTCCAGATCCTACAGTTCTTCCACCTTCACGAATAGAGAATCTT
>NZ_WSFU01000101.1 GCF_016820635.1 Anaeromonas gelatinilytica
TAACAAAGTCTAAATGAAAGTAGGTCAGTTCTATCAATCAGATATCATCTTTTGATAGAGAAGTCTTTAGTAGTTTAGAACACCACTCCTTTAGGTGTGGGAGCAGTCAGTATGATGGTTAAAATGCTTAATTTTAGTATTATACTAATTCCTTGCTTTCCATAATATATAAGCTATAGGTAGTGTTAATATTTCTGCAAATGGAACTGATATCCATATACCATTATCTCCCAAAAGCTTAGGCAATACTAACAATAATGGAAGTAGTACAATTAAACATCTACATAAGGATATTGTTACGGATTCCTTCCAATATCCTATAGATTGCATATACGATGCTAAAAGAATGTTTGTGCCTGATACAAATAAAGCAGGGAAATAGTAAATAGTTGCAGTCATGGCAGTCTTAACAAGCTCAATATCATTATCAGCAAATACATACACTGGAATTTCTGTATATTTAAATAATAGTAAGTATGCTATTATTCCAATTGCTATGGATATACACAAGCTAATTTTTAAAATTGTTCTCATATTCCTTTTTTCATTTGCTCCATAGTAAAAACTTACTAGTGGCTGTGAACCTTCTGCCATACCTAAAAATATTGACAAAATTATTAAAGCTATATATCCTACTATACCAAACGCTGCAAATCCTAAAGCTCCCATGTGTATTCCAATTGCAATATTAACGCACAGTGTTGTTATACCCAATGCAAATTCCATAATAAATGATGGTATTCCTTTTATTAACATTTCAGAAATGATTTTTAAATCCATTTTTACTTTTTGAAGATACAAATTGCCTTTTTTAAATATAAAATGTGGTAGCATTATTGTCATACTAAATACAGGACCTAAACCAGTAGCTAGTGCTGTTCCACCTATTCCCATTTTTAAACGTCCCATGAAATACCAATCAAGAAATATATTTGATAATGCCCCAACAATCTGAGCAAACATTGCAAGCTTTGGTTGTGAATCGTTTCTTAGCCATGTACACATAGCATAGCTAAACATAAAAACAGGACTAAATGCAAAAAAATAGGTCATATATTTGACTACCAAATCCATTATGTTTGGAGTAGCTCCCAACACCTTTGCAATATGATGTCTAAATATCAAACTAACTACTGCTATTAATACAGACACTATAGCTAATAGTCTAACAGATACATTAAAAATATCTCTTGCTTCTTTATGTTCTCCTCTACCATTTTTACTAGAAATCAGTACACCTGCTCCTACTGATATAAACATACTTAAAGAGAGCAATATTTCTACAACAGGGACACCAACAGTTACTGCAGCCAGTGGTTCTCTTCCAAGTATTCTTGCCACGAAAAGACCGTCAACAACAATATATAATGAATTAAATAGAAGACCTGCTATTCCAGGTACAATATAGGATAGTAATAATCTAAACATGTTTTTTGATTGATTCTCAATTACTACTTCATTATTTTTCATACTTTATCCTCCTCTTAAGATGCATATAAAAAAGGTAGACCTGACGCAACCTCAGGCCTACCGATGCGATTCTGTTTTATCTCTTTATAGAAGTATTATTCCCCGGCGAGTATAATACCACGAGATCTATTCATTTTATATTCATCATATAGTATCAAAACGGAATATCTTTGTCAAGCTATTTACAATAATTTCAGAAATTTAGAATCAAAATTCCAGTAAAAATCGATTTTTATGTTTTTCAGACTAAGCCACAATCATTCATTATAACTCAATGGCCTCATGCCAAAAAAATTGTTAAGTGCTAAACCTCCGATTTTATTCAAGTTTATTGTTAAATGGATAATTTGAACGGTTAACTCCTTGTTTATTAGTTAAGGAGGCTCAATACTATACTGTTTTACGCTTATAATATAGTTATACTGTCATTAGTTTCATAAAGTATTATCCTTAAAATTAAAACAATGTTTTTCTACCATTTTTATAGCATATAATAACAATCTAATTTAGCTAGATATATCCATTAAATAAAAAAATATTAAAAGCGAAATATTTAAGCCATAAATCTTTGATATTATTTGAAATTTTAAATAAAATACTAAATATTTTTCTTTACTTTTCATTATGTTTTAAGACACACAAAAGAGGGTAAATTAATCTACCCTCTTAAGTCAATCTTTATTATAGTATGTTAAATAATATATATCTATTTTACTTTCCGTTAATCTCTAGTAATGGAGGCTTTATATCCAATAATGCCTCTTTAAAAAGATATTATGTCTAAAAAAGACAAAATATTTGTTATGATCATTAGTATTGGTAAAGACAATGCAGTTCTAAAAATAAATACTTTAATCACATCCCAAAAGTTCAACCCAATTTTACTTTTAACTAAAACCATACCAGTTTCAGACATAAATACCAATTGAGTAAATGCTAATACACCAATAAAAAATCTTGATGCTTCAGAGACTGATTCACTTATAAACAACGACGGTAAATACATGTCAGCAAATCCAGAAACTGATGCTGGTGCCATCATTGTTGCAACTTCTTTACTGTATCCTATTAAAGTATAGAAGAATACAAGTGGTGCGCTAATGATATTAAAAAACTCAGTATATTCTGCCACAACCAAACCTAATGTTCCAACCATCATAATAACAGGTAAAAATCCCACATATATATTAATAATACTCTTAAACGACTGCACTAACACTTCCCCAGCATTTACATCTTCTGCTTGTTTTATTGCAGATTCATATGCATGTTGTAAAACAGTTTTATCCTTTGGAATTTCAATTTTATTAGGCCTCACTCCTTCATAATAAGTTGGTGGAAATTTCTTAAGTGGCATTCTAGAGGTAATAAAAGCTAATATAACTGTTACTAATGCGATAGACCCATAAAATATTGGGAAAATATGTGCAAATCCTAATTCTTCAGCTACTGCAGAAGCAAAGGCAATACCTACAATAGAAAAACTAGTGGCAATTATATAAGCTTCTCTTTTATTGTAGTATCCTCTTTGATACTGGGTATCCGTCACCACAATACCAATCGTACCATCACCAACAAATGATGCGATAGCATCGATTGTTGAATATCCTGGTACTTTAAACAACTTTTCAACTACTGAACCTAATAAAATTCCTATAAACTCAACAGCGCCAAAATGTGTTAACAAAGGAAGAGCCATAATCCCAACAAAGAATGTTATATAAAGCGTGGTTAAAAGTCCCCCTTCTCCTGCCATGAGTCCACCAGTATTGGCATCTAAAATCACACTTGAAAATCCATAGTTTTCAAACCAATTGTTAATCACCATCAGATACAAGAAGGAGCCACCCACTCTTAATACAATATTCAAAGGGGAGGTTTTAAATACAGAATTAATAAATTCATTTTTTGAAGAATAAAAAATAAAAAGCACAGTTGCAATTAACACAATCCATGCACATAAAACAGTAAAGCTAATAAATAAATCAAACATGTTACCTGTAATAAAATTCACTATATGTGAAATAGCAATTTTCTTTTCACCGTGAAGATTAAAAGGCATTAAAAAGAAAACAAATCCAAAAATAGACAAAAATATAAACTTCAACTTATTCATATTACTCATAAACCCCCATTACATTTTTACTACGGTGCACCACTCATAGAATAACATAGATTACATAGGGTTGCAATATATTTTTGTATATTTCTTTAATGTTTTCGCATAA
>NZ_WSFU01000072.1 GCF_016820635.1 Anaeromonas gelatinilytica
GGTCCTGTAAGCTACTTTATTGCCGTAGCGTATAATTGGTTTCCTTTATTGATTGGTCCAATTCTTTTAGCGTTAATTACTAGTCATTCTGTTACTAGAGAAAAGAAAGGTAAAATCAGTGATTTGCATCATAGTATGGGCATTAATCCTCAAAAATCTTGGTTATCTAAAATTATCGTAAATAGTTTAGACTTAAGTATTATTTACCTAATTAATTTGATTATTGCTCTGTGTTTAGAAACCTTTCTTTATGGGAATACCGGTCGAATTGGTCAAATTATTTTGACAGGTATTTCATTGATTATTGTCAATATTGCACTGATTCCTTTTTCTATGTTTATCAGTTCAGTTAGTAATCAATTTATCACTATCATGGCAAATTTTTTACTTACATTTATCGCTGTCTATCCTATTGCAGTTAGTGATTATTGGTTCAGTTTTCCATGGGCATATAGCCTACGTATTGTCGCAGCATTGTTGGGAATTCATCCTAATGGTACGTTTTTACCATCGCATAGCCCTTTATTGGATAGTAGTGTTGTTCCTGTCAGTTTGATATTGAGTATAGTAATATTTTTAATCACAACATATCTAACTCAATTTTATTATAATAGGAAGGTGACTAGCCAATGAAAAAAATAGCGAGTCAGTGGCTGAAAACAAAACATACTTTGTTACGACCACTACTAATTATTTTACCTGTATTATTTGCTTTAGGAACCAGTTTTTATTTAGCTGGTTCTGCTAGCTGGCTTAGTAAAGAAGAAATTTTTCAGTCTTTCTTTCTACTATTAAACGGATGTGCTCTTTTTTTTGCAGCAGTTTTCATTTATTTGATTGTTGACATTGATAAGAGAAGTCAACATTTTTTTCAAGAAAAAAGACCTGATGCGAAAAAAAGCTCTATCTTTTTAGCCAAAATAGTTTTTATTTGTTTAGTGATTTTTACTCTTTACTTTTTGGCTATTGTTAGTTTTACCTTGTTACAAAATTTGTTGTTACACCAATGGATGAGCATTACGTCATTAATAAAAATTAGTCTAACAAGTTATCTTTTAGTGTTGCCTATGGTAGCTTTGTACACTTGGCTAAGTTACCACTTTTCTTTAAATATAACCATTATAACTGCAGTCTTTTCTACTTTGACTGGACTACTTATGGGAACTACTGATTTAGGTGGTAATTTGTGGAAATTAATTCCGCCAACTTGGGGACTAAAGATTATTCATTCTTACATTTTAGTTTTCTTAGGAGAAAATATTGGACGGAAACAAACCGTTTTGTTTTTTATTGTTATTTCTCTTCTATTATTTTTGGGAAGCTATTTTTTACAAATCTTTTGGTATAATAAATGGGAGGAAAAGAAGCTATTTTAGGAGGTAATTATGGCAAAAATTTTAGTAATCGATGATGAAATAGATTTGCTGACCTTGGTTAAGAGTGCTTTAGAAAAAAATGGTCATCACGTAACTACCAAAGAATCAGCGTCAGACATTGATATAAATATCATCAATACATTTGATCTAATAATTTTAGATGTGATGATGCCAAGAATTGATGGTTTTACTTTTTTAAAGGAAAATCGAAGGTGGATTGATATCCCTGTATTGTTTTTAACCGCTAAAGTGATGGAGGAAGAAATATTGGAAGGCTTTGCTTTTGGTGGGGATGATTATATTACCAAACCTTTTTCTATTAAAGAATTACGTGCTCGTGTAGAAGCTCATTTAAGAAGGGAAACTAGAGAGAAGACCCAACGTTTGCTTAGTGGTGAGATTGGTGTGGATTTAATTGAGAAAAAATTTTATGTTTTAGATGATCCAATCGAATTAACTCCATCAGAATATAAACTCATGCTTTTATTAATCAAGCACAAACAACAAGTCTTTTCTAAGGAAGATATTTATATAGCACTCTATGGATATGATGGAATTGGCGATAGTGCCACCTCTATTACAGAACGAGTAAAAAAAATTCGGCATAAATTTATTAAATTTGGAGTGAATCCAATTCAAACAGTCTGGGGGATTGGTTATAAATGGCAAAGCAATCAATAAAAAGAATATTAATCAAGTTCATTGTTTTTGAGGTGTTCTTTGTTGCAAGCATTTTTTTAGCTTTTATTGTAGGAACTAATCTAGCTATCTATAAAAACTTAATTTATCCTGCCAGTTATCCTCAAACTGTGGTTCAAGAATTTGGCGAAAAGTTTCAGGAAGGCAAAGCTGACGTAAAAAAACTACCAGATTTTATAGACTATGCTTTATTGGATAAAAATAATGAAATTATAGAAAGTACAATTGATAATGAAGAACAAATTACTGAAATACTTAATTCTAAAGATGGCAAGACAAGTTTGTCAGGATTTGGTAATCAACAAATTCGCTTAGTTAAGGGGAAAAATCATCATCTGATTCTCTCTTATAGAGTATTAGCTCAATTTCGAAATGCTTGGTTACGTGACATTCTACCTACAGCTGAGCTATTAATGATGGTAGTAGCTTGTCTAATATTTGTATCAGGATTTCTACTGATTGTATCTTACTATGCCAAGATGATAAATCGAGAGTTACAATTAATTTTGACTGTAAAAGATGATATTTTAAGAGAAGACTTGTCTGAAACAGAACAAAAACAGAGTAATATCAAAGAAATACAAGAGATTTTAGCATCTGTTTATAAATTGAAAGATGCATTAACTGTTAGTTTACAAGCGGAATGGCGACAAAAGAAGCAAGCAGAAGAAACTTTGAAGGACATTACTCATGATATTAAAACTCCAGTAGCCTTAGTTGTAGGCAATCTAGAATTGTTGGAGGAAACTGAATTAACTGAGGAACAAGCTAACTATCTAGAGTTCTCTCAAAAAGGCATTCAACGAGTAGATCACTACATCAACGATTTGCGAATTATAGCTAATTTAGAAAAACCCAAAACCGAAACACCTGTATCATTAGATAAGCAACTAGTTGAGGAATTTATTAAATTTGTTAAGATACAAATCCGTATAAAAAATATAGAGTGTGTAGTGACACAGAGAGAAACTTGTCCAGACATTTTCATACACAAGCAAGTGTTTTTAAAAGGTTTTCAAAATATTATAGTTAACGCAGTTGAGCAGTCTCCAGTAAACAGCAAAATTACATTATCTTTTGAAAATCATACAGATTATTTTGATTTATCAGTAACTGATACAGGCAAAGGATTTTCAAAAGAGAGTTTAGTACGCGGTAAAGAAAAATTTTACACTGAAGCTACTGCAAGACACAATGCTCATTATGGCATGGGTCTAGCGATTGTGGATAAAATCGTAAAAGATCATAATGGCGAGTTGATATTATCTAATAATATGCAGGGGCAAGAAGTTCTTGGCGCTAAGGTAATTATTCGGTTGTGGAAAGAAAAACATGGACTTAGCAACTTTTAAAGTAAATATAAGAAAGTACAATAAGAAAAATTTAAACATTTAGAGTTTGTAAGTAGAAAGGTAACTAATAATTAAATATCTTTATAAAGCTAAAAAATGCAAAAATGTACACACTTAATTATTTGGTGTATACATTTTTGATTAACTGCAGTATGGTAAAAAAAGTGAATGGATGTAGCAAGAATTGAAGATGGTAAATTCTACGGTGATAAAGATAGTTCAGAAAGATATTTTAAGGAAATAAATTTGAACGAAAAGTTATATATGCAAAAAACATTA
>NZ_WSFU01000069.1 GCF_016820635.1 Anaeromonas gelatinilytica
AACTCGATAAAAGGGCTTTACCTGAAATTGAATTTGAAAGACAAAAAGAATATATTAAACCAAAAGAAGAAACAGAAAAATTATTAGCCGAAGCTTTTGAAGAAGTATTAGGTATGAAGCCAGTTGGACTTGAAGATAGCTTTTTTGAATTAGGAGGAGACTCTATAAAGGCTATTCAAGTGTCTTCTATAATGCGAGAGAAAGAATATAGTCTTAATATTAAGGATATTATGAGGCTGCAAACTGTAGGTGAAATTTGTGCTTCAAAAGTTATGGAAAAGGAAATTGATGAGTATAGTCAAGAGCCAATATCAGGAAAAGTAGCCCTTTCTCCAATACAAAGTAGATTTTTTGAATTAGATTTGGAAAATAAAAATCATTTTAATCAATCTATAGTTTTAGAAATAGATTCACATTTAAAAGAAGATATTTTAAAAAAATCGTTGGAGAAGATAGTAATACATCATGATATGTTAAGGGCTGTTTATGATTCAGATCAAAGAATTAAGTTGCCTGATGAAGTCAAAGATTTAATAGTTTTCAATCAGATATTTATAGAAGAAGTATTAGAGGAGAATATAAAGGAAGAGATTGAAAAGATCATTAAATATGAACAGGGTACTATAGATATAGAAAATGGACCTTTGCTTCATTCAGTATTATTCCATACTAATGTTAAAGATTATTTAATGATATGTATACATCATTTAGCAGTAGATGGTGTTTCCTGGAGAATATTGACAACGGATATCTTTACGGTTTATGGACAAATAGAAAGAAATGAAGAAATTAGGTTAGCAAATAAGACAGCTTCATATTTAGATTGGGTAGAGAGTTTAAAGGAATTTGGAAAGAGTAATGAAGGAAAGAATGATGAAGACTATTGGAGAAATGTTGTATCTGAAGGAAAGATTGCAGATAAACTATTTTCTAAACCATTAGTACAAAATAATGTGGAAAAACGAATGTCTTTATCAAGTTTCTCATTTTCTAAAGAAAAGTGTACAAGAATGATGAAAGAATACCAGGAGATTTTTGGACTTCAAACTGATGAATTTTTTATTATGGCTTTAAGTATTGCTTTGAATAAATGGAAAGATATATCATCTTATGCGTTGGAGATTGAAACCCATGGTAGAGAAGAACTTTATAAAGATATTAATATTAATAGGACTGTAGGTTGGTTTACTAATCTGTTCCCATTAGTCTTAAATAATAGTTCTAATATAAATGATGTAGCAATGGAAGTAAGAAGAAAGTTTTTAAAGATTCCTAATAAAGGGATGACCTATGGAATATTAAAGTATTTAAATGGTAATAGGTCATTAAATATGCATGCTGACTTAGGGTTTAACTTTTTAGGGGATACTTCTATAGAAAATAATAATCTTAAGGGAATAAGATATTGTAATGAATTTAATCAATTTGATATCAATATTAAAAATGTATTATTTCATCCTTTAACAGTAAATGGAGCCTATGTTGAAAATAAAGTGATATTTACTAATTATTATGATAGTTTATTTGTTAGTAAAGAAGATATAGAGGAGTTTGAAGATTGTTTTGTAGAGGCTCTTAATGATCTCTATGATTTTGCATATTCTGATTTAATGTTTAAAGAACCAGTAAATATTGTAGAGGAAGTAAGTGATATTGAGTTTTCAAGTGAAGAAGTAGATTTACTTAATCAGCTAATGGGGGAGATGGAATAAAATGATTAAAGGAAAAGCAATTAAGACATCTTTTGTAGGGCCACTTAAAAGTAATGACAAAAAAATTTCAGAGTATATATATGAAAATAATAGAAGAAAGTATTTCCTGGCAGTGCTTTTTTCAGTAATATCTTATACGCTTAGTGTAGGAGTTGCGCTTATATTACAGCAATATATTGATAAAGGGATTGGCGGAGGATTTCAGGAACTTTATCGTTTAATATTTATTTCAGTAGTATTTATAGGAATAAATATTCTAGTTAATTTGATTGAAACTATTGTTGTGAATAGATTTGCTAAAAAAGCATTGCAGAACCTAAAAAGAATAATCGTAGAAAAAATTTTGACTTTAAGACTTAAGGACTTCAATAAAGAGAAAACTGGGACATATATTTCTATACTTAACAATGATTTAACAATTATAGAGCAGGACTACATTCGTGGAGGTATTACATTAATATCACAAACAATTATGATAGTTGTTGGTATACTTCTTATGTTTTATATTAATTGGAAACTAGCAATATGTGTATTAGCGTCCTGTGTACTACCTTTGATTGTTTCAGCTATATTTAATAAAAAATTAGAGATTGCTCAAAATAATGTATCTTTAAATAATAGTAAATATACTTCCTTTATTAAGGATATACTTACTGGATATTCTGTGATTAAAAGTTTTAATATTGAAAAAGAGGTACTTAATTTATCAGAAAGTAAAGTAAATGTTCAAGAAAGATCTAAGGAAAAGTATCAAATATTGCTTGGTCTTGTAAGGGCTTTGACTCAAAATAGTACTATTATAATTGTAATAGTATTGTTTGTTGTAGGGGCTTGGCTTACTATAAAAGGACAAATGACTATAGGTGGAATACTTGCTTTTGTACAGCTTCTTAATAATGTGACTTCTCCTATAAATGAAGTGATTTCAGGTCTAGCTAAAAAGAAAGCTAGTGTACAGCTATTAGAAAAATCTGATAAGTTATTGAGAAAAGAAATAGAAAAGGGTATTAAGGTTCATAAGATAAATATAGAAGAGAACATCAGAATAGAGAATATGAGCTTTGCATTTGACCCTAGTGGAGAAAATGTACTAGAAAATATTAATTTAGTTTTTGAAAAGGGAAAATCCTATGCAATCGTTGGATTAAGTGGTAGCGGGAAATCTACATTACTTAAACTTTTAGCAGGGTATTATGATTGGTTTGAAGGAAATATTTATATTGATGATATTGAAATAAGAGATATTCATGAAAGGTCTTTGACTCAATTGTATAGTATCGTACAACAGGATACTTTTGTTTTTGATGATACTATTGAAGAAAATATTAAACTTTATAGAGAATGGCCAGAGGCTCAAGTAAATTTTGCTATTAGCAATGCAGGTATGAATTCCTTCCTTGAAGAAAGAGGAGGATTGCAAGTGCTGTGTGGAGAAGGTGGTATGGAATTATCAGGCGGAGAAAAGCAAAGAATTTCTATTGCAAGAGCATTACTTAAGGAACCACCAATACTACTTATGGATGAGGCTACTTCTGCCTTAGATTTAAAGACAACTAGGGAATTAGAATCTTCTCTTAGTGATTTAAAAGATATGACAAGAATAGTTATAACTCATAAAGTAGATGAACAATTATTAAAAGATTATGATTGTATTATAATGATGAAAGATGGAAGGGTTTCTGAAATGGGTAATATTAATGAGTTATTACAAAGAAAGGGAGAATTTTATTCCCTTTGTCAATTAAGCGATGAATTAAGTGAGGTGTAAAAATGATGAAAAGTAAAAGTATTATACTAATAAGTGTATTGCTTATATCTATTGTTTTAGCAGCATGTTCCATTGAATCTCATGAAAGTGGATCCAGTGAAAATGAAAATACTGATAAAAATATTAATGAAGAGGATGTAAAAGTAAGTAAGGAAGAAGACATTAATCAGGAAGAAAATAAAAATGATGAAAGGACTAATGATATGGAGCCTTATTCAATTGTCATTGATAAAGTACAAAATAAGAAAACAAAATTAGTAGGAGACATAGTATTTGATGAAAATTTTGATGGAGTTTGTGAAGTAACGGGTAATGATTCAGATCTTGTTGCTGTATCAATAGATGAAAATAAGAAAACTATTAATATAAGTAGCAATAAAAGATACTTAGATACTTCTGGTAATCTGGTCATAAAGCTTGGTGTACCTATAAAAGAGATAAATATAAATCAGGGTAAATTTAATTTAGATATGTCTGTAAATTCTGTAGAACAATTTCAAGGAGTCTTTGAATGTGCGATTAATGGAGAAATAAAAAGTAATAATGTTAATGTCCTTGATTTAGATTTTCTTGGTGCAGGTAATATTGATTTAACAGGGAATGCAGAAAATTTGGATGTTTTTATAGAAGGATCTTCTGTTATAGAAGGTGAGAAAATGGAAGCAAATGATGTAAAAGTTAAATTAGAAGGTGTTGGAAGTTGTAGTGTATATGCCCATGACACCTTAGATGCTTATGTTGAGGGGGTAGGAAGTATAATCTATTATGGTAATCCAAGTTCAGTGGACAAGAAAGTAGAAGGATTAGGATTTATAAAGAAACATGATTAGAGTTAGAATTTAAATTAAGGAGGAATTATTGTGAAAAGAATAATGCTTCTGTGTTTACCTTATGCAGGAGCTTCTGCAACAATTTATTATAAATTGAATCCTTTTTTGGAGGAAAGAATTAAAATGATACCAATTGAATTATCAGGGAGAGGTACGAGGGAAGATGAACCTTTATTATTTTCTTTTGAAGATGCAGTTGATGATGTGATTAGTGAAATTGAGTATAATGTAGATTCAGATGATGAGTATATGCTTTTAGGTTATAGTTTTGGTAGTATATTATCTTATGAGGCAATTCTTCGGTTGAAGAAGAAACCTCTACATTTATTTCTTGCTGCTTTTCAACCACCTATGTATAAATCATCTTATACAGATACATTAAGATTAAATGATAAAGATTTTGTTTATAGATTAGTAGAAACTGGTGGAATAGATAATAGTGTAATTAAAGATATGAAATTATTTGAACCTTTTATACCAATAATAAGAGCAGATTATAGTGCTGTTGAAGATTATAAATTTAAAAAACCTCGTAAAAAAATTAAGTGTAATGCTACTATTTTTTATACAAAAGAGGATGAATATAGCGAAAAAATTCGTGATTGGAATCATATTTTTGATTTTCCTTGTGAATATAAAGAGTTTGCAGGAGACCATTTTTTTATAAGGAGAGAATATAATAAAATAGCTCATATTATAAATAGTGTAGCTATGAGATATTTATAACGAACAAAGGTGATATGATGAAATGTATAATATAATCTTAAAGATAGCTTAGAAGATGAGATTTTATTTTCTAGGCTATCTTTATTTTAGTTAGATCTTGGGTTATTAATATTCTATTTTTGAAATGATAAAAGCATTTAAAGCTGAAGGCCATTATCTTAATTACCTTAATTTCATTATTAATTCCTTTATCTAAGATAATAAAAAGAAATATGATATTAAATTGTTATATGAAATTCTACATCTAACTCGTAGCATATATTATGACTGCTGACTTACAGACAGTTGAGATCCACATATTTACATAACCTAAAAGAAACAGCCGATAACTGCAAGTGAGTTTCTTTCACGTTATCGGTTCTGCGTCTTTGCGTCTGGCTCTTTGATAACTGTCATATTCAGTTGTCACACCTTGATTAGTGTTTCCTGTAAAACTCAATCTTTTTTCATTTTCCTAGTGAATACGAAGATGGCTATGATGACGGTCGAACCGGCATATCCAAGCTAACTATAATCTAAATTGTGCAGAATCATCATTTAGGAGATATGTTTCAAAGCATGAAGAGTTTAATAATTATTTTTAAAAAAAAAGAAAAAACTATGATTCAAGCATTGCTCCTATGAGACATGATTTACTTCAACAGCCAAAAAAAGCGAAGTTAGAGAATGGGCTTGATGCTAGATTAAAATATTTTACAAAATACAAGCTATTAATTATTAATGAATTAGGTTATTTACCTATCAATAAAGATGATTCAAAGTTATTTTTCCAACTCATAGATTTGAGATATGAGAAAAAAAGCACTATTTTTATAACAAATATAAATTTTAATAATTGGGATGAAGTTTTTTATGATGTAGTAATAGCTAATGCAATTTTAGATAGAATTTTACATTATGTTCATATTATATCTATTAGTGGAAAATCATATAGATTAAAAGATCATTTTGATCAAGAGAATGAATAAAAACCTACATTCTTAAATGAGCAAAAGTTTACA
>NZ_WSFU01000107.1 GCF_016820635.1 Anaeromonas gelatinilytica
TTTTTCATTATATAATTTTTTCCATGTCAAACTGTAATTATTTCTTTAATGCAACACTAGAACCTAGGAGGTTTTTTATTTATTTATTTTTAACCGCTGTACCATAAATTAATATTTCTGCTGCTCCTTGAGTTATAGTAGTAGTTGAATATCTGATGTTAATAATTGCGTCAGCTCCAAGTTTTTCAGCTTCTTCAACCATCCTAGATGTAGCAATTTGTCTTGCTTCATCAATCATTTGAGAATATCCAGCGATTTCTCCTCCCACAAGATGCTTTAAACCTGCTGCAATATCTTTGCCTATATGTTTTGCTCGAATTGTACTTCCTTTAACTAAACCTAATGATTCAGTTATTTCTACATTTTTTATATAATCAGTATTTACCAATAACATCTTTTTCTTCCTCCTTTTCCTTTAATCGTTCTTTAATTAAAAGAATAAGTAAACCTATTAATGAAATTATTAATATTCCTATAGATATTTTATAATAAATAAAGATAGTTACAGAGTCTGTAACTATAAAAATATCAAATAATATCATAGCTAATATGCTAAATACAATAAGCCAACTAAATATATTTTTCATGATATCATCTCCTATAATTATATTATATCATGAAAATTTAAATTACAGAAACTATATATTAAAGAAATTATGAAAAGTACATAGAAAAATTTATATATAAATAATATTAAAATGATATTAAATTTGCTTTTAATAATGATTTTCTTAATTTTATAGATAATCCTACAGCAATTATTATTTTAATTAAATCAGGAATTATAAATGGGATTATAGTAATTTTTAAAGTATCCATATATGTCATACCTGATAAAAAATAGAATTGTATTGAACCAAAAGTATAAATAATTATAAGACCTATTATAAATGCTAGACTATAAATTATTCCAGTTTTTACCTTACTTTTGCTATCTAAATGTTTTCCAATTAATCCAATGATAAAGCTGGAAATTGGAAAGGACCATATATATCCTCCTGTTAAACTTGCTAAAGCTTGTACTCCAGCATGACCTGAAGCAAATACTGGGATACCAATTGCTCCTAATAGTATATATGTTAATTGAGATAAAGCTCCATATTTACTTCCAAGAATTATTCCAGATAGTAATACTGCTAAAGTCTGTAATGTAACTGGTATTCCTGAAGGAAGAGGTATTGATATTTGTGCACATATAGCTGTTAAAGCTACAAAGATTGAGACAGTTGTAAGATTTTTAGTAGTCATAATATCACTCCTAGATAAAATGTTTAATCGTTAACTTAAGTATTTTCACATATTAACAATTAAATAGTATTATAAAATCACTAAATTGTCAATATGTAAAAAGAATTAGTTGACAATTAACTTGATTATACTGGGTATCTTAATTATTATAAATGTATTATAATGATGGTATAGATTAGTGTAAGGAGGATTTTATGTTTAGAGAAATGAGAAGAAAAGAAAAATTATTAGAAAATAATGAAATAATTAGTATTTTAGAAAAAGGGAATTATGGGATATTATCGACTATAGGAGAAAGTGGTTATCCTTATGGAGTACCAATGAATTATATTTATTATAATGAGAGTATATACCTTCATTGTGCAGATGAAGGATATAAGCTGGATAATATCTCAAAAAATAATAAGGTTAGTTTTTGTATAGTTAGAGAATCTGAGGTTGTTCCAGAAAAATTTAGCACGAATTATAAGAGTGTTATTACATTTGGGAAGATAAAAATAGTTGATGATAATGAAAAAAAAGAAGTATTATTAAACTTTATAAAAAAATTTGCGAAGGATTTTTTAGATAAAGGTATAAAGTATGTAGAAAATTCATTTCATAAAACAACAGTATTAGAAATTAAGATAGAACATCTAACAGGAAAAGGAAGTAAGTAAATGAATGATAATAAATTTGTTATGTATTTGGATAGTCCAATCGGATTATTAGAGATATGTGGAGATGATGAATATATATTATCCATAAACTTTGCAGTTAAAAGAGAGAATGAGGAAAGAAATAACAATATATTATTGGAAGCTAAAGAACAATTAGAGGAATATTTTTGTGGTAAGAGAAAAAAGTTTAATATACCTATAAAAATGAGTGGAACAGAATTTCAGAAAAAGGTATGGAATAAATTAATAGAAATTCCTTATGGAGAATTGGCTACTTATGGTGAAATAGCTAAAGAGATAGGAAATAAAAATGCTAGTAGAGCAGTAGGAAGTGCTAATAATAAAAATAAAATTCCAATTGTCATTCCTTGTCATAGAATAATTGGAAGTAATGGAAAATTAATTGGATATGATGGAGGATTGTGGAGAAAGAAATGGTTAATAGAACATGAAAGAAATATAATTTTATAGAATTAAACAATTAATATTAATAATATTAGGAGGAATTAAGATGAATAGAGAAGAAGCTTTTGAATTATTAAAAAAATATGTAAAAACGGACAGTCTTATTAAACATTCCCTTGCAGTAGAATCTAGTATGATAGCATATGCTAATGAATTTAATGAAGATGTTGAAGAATGGTCAATTTGTGGATTGTTACATGATATTGATTTTGAAATGTATCCTGATGAACATCCTTATAGAGGATTAGAAATACTTAGAGAAAATGGATTTTCTGAAGAATTTATAGCAGCAGTGAAAGGTCATGCTGTAAAGGATGCACCAAGAGAAACACTTATGGCTAAGACTCTTTTTGCGGTAGACGAGCTATCAAGTTTTGCAATTGCTTGTGCACTAGTAAGACCAACTAAGCTTGAAGGTATGAAAGCTAAGTCTGTTAAGAAGAAATTTAAGGCGAAGTCTTTTGCAGCAGCAGTAGATAGGGACTTAATTAGGGAAAGTGCTGATCAACTTGGAGTAGATATGAATGAACATTTAAATATAGTTATAAAAGGACTTCAGAATAGAGAAAAAGAATTAAATAAAGAAGGATTAAGTTTAGTATAAAAAAGTAGGCTTGGGCCTTTTAGTGTTGCATTAAAGAAATTATTACAGGTTGACATGGAAAAAATTATATAATGAAAAA
>NZ_WSFU01000066.1 GCF_016820635.1 Anaeromonas gelatinilytica
GAGGAATGAAAATCTCACAGCCTAGGATTTTCTCTCTTTAATTCATAAATATCTACTATTTCCAATCAACACATTTCATTATTTGATTTTAATTTATACTACTAAAAATATTTATATTTGTCAATAAAATTTCTAAATATATAAATATTTTTACTTAATATTTAATAAAGATATTGCTTGAGCGGATATGCCTTCTTCTCTGCCCTCAAATCCAAGTTTCTCAGTAGTTGTAGATTTTATATTAATATTTTCAATAGAAGTATGTAAAACTTCCGCTATTCTTTCTCTCATATTTAAAATATAAGGTGCCATTTTAGGCTTTTGAGCTATTATAACTGCATCTATATTACCAATAGTATAATTTCTTTCTACTATTTTAGTATAAACTACTTCTAAAAGTTTCATACTATCTATATTTTCAAATTCTTCACTGGTATCAGGGAAATGCTTTCCAATGTCTCCTAATGCTAAAGCTCCCAAAATACTATCCATTATGGCATGAATAAGTACATCGGCATCAGAATAACCTAATAATCCTTTATCATAATCTATTTTCACTCCACCAATAACCAAATCTCTTCCTTCTACTAATTTATGCACATCATATCCTAATCCAATTCTCATTATATCACCTCTACTAAATGAATTTTTCTCCCATTAGAATGTCTTCTGGAGTAGTTATTTTAATATTTTTATAACTTCCCATTATCATTTTAACTTGATAACCATAATATTCTGCTAACATACTATCATCTGTAGTCTCTATATCATCTTCTATGCTTTTTAAATAACATTTTGTAATAATATCATAAGAAAAACCTTGAGGAGTTTGCACTGACCATAAATTTCTTCTATCAGGAGTGTCTTCTACAATATTACCTTCATTTACCTTCTTTATTGTATCTTTTACAGGAACTCCCACAACTGTTGCATCATATAATAAAGTTTCTTTTATGGAATCATTTATAATTTCATCACTTACAAATGGACGTGCTCCATCATGAATAAGAATAATATCAGTATCTTTACTAACCTTTTTTAATCCATTATAAACTGAATCTTTTCTCTCTTTTCCTCCTGATACAACTGTCTTTACCTTCTGATAATTATATTTAGTAACAATATTCTCTTTACAAAAACTCACTTCATCTTTTCTAGTAACAACTATTATTTCATCAATATGTTTGTTTTTTTCAAATTTATCAATTGTATGAGCTAATATTGCTTTTCCTTTTAGCTCTATATATTGTTTATTTATATTACTATTCATTCTTTTTCCCATTCCAGCTGATGGTATAACTACAGCCACTTTTTTATCATTATAAGACATTTCTTCACCTCAATACAATTATAACATAAATTAATTCTTAATAATAAAAACTACCTTTAAGGTAGTTTTTATTACAATTATATAACTTTAGATAATATTTCTGGATTTGCATTTTTTATATCATCAGAAGCATCTTGAAACTTTTGAAAATTATCAATAAAGTTTTTTGCTAATTCTTTTGCCTTTTCAAAATATGCTCCTTTATTTTTCCACGTATTAGAAGGTTCTAGAATATCGTTAGGAACATCTTTACATTCCGTTGGTATAGCTAAATTAAATATCGGATCCTTAATATATTTCACTTCATCTAAGTCTCCCCTTAATGCAGATCTAACCATGGCTCTTGTGTATTTAAGCTCAATCCTACTTCCTTCTCCATATTCTCCTCCTGTCCAGCCTGTATTTAATAAAAATACATTTGTATCATATTTTTCTATCTTTTCTCCTAAAAGTTTTGCATATACCTGAGGTTTCAATAACATAAAAGGTTCTCCAAAACAAGCTGAAAATGTGGCTTTAGGTTCAATTATTCCTCTTTCGGTACCTGCAAGTTTACTAGTGTATCCTGACATAAAATGATACATTGCTTGTTCTTTTGTAAGTTTTGATATTGGAGGTAATACTCCTGTAGCATCAGCTGTTAAAAAAATAATTGTATTAGGAATCTCTCCTTTACCTTCATATACTGCTGAATCAATATGTTCTATAGGAAAAGCTGCTCTAGTATTCTCTGTATATTTATTATCAGCATAATCTGGAATTTTTGTTTCATTATCCACCACTACATTTTCTAATATTGCCCCTCTTTTTATAGCATTAAATATTTGTGGTTCCTTTTCTTCCGAAAGATTAATACATTTTGCATAACATCCACCTTCAAAATTAAATACACCATTTTCCGTCCATCCATGTTCATCATCACCTATTAATCTTCTATTTGCATCTGCTGATAAGGTAGTCTTTCCAGTTCCTGATAAACCAAAAAATAATGCAACATCATTTTTTTCACCTATATTAGCTGAACAATGCATAGGAAGTATATCTTTAAAAGGCAATAAATAATTCATCACTGTAAATATAGATTTTTTAATTTCACCACTATATTTAGTTCCTCCGATAAGCACCAATTTTTCCTCAAAGCTTATTATTATAAAGGCCTCTGAATTTATATCATCTATTTCTGGATCTCCTTTAAGATTTGGTAATGCTATAACAGTAAATTCAGATTTAAAATCTTCTTTCTCTTCTTTTTTAGGTTTTATAAGCATTTGTTGTGCAAATAAATTTTGATAAGCAAATTCATTTATTACTCTAATAGGCATTCTATAATCTAAATCCGATCCCACAAAACCTTCAAATACATATAACTCTTTATCACTCATATAGTCCAAAGCCTTTTCAAATAACTTTCTAAAATTCCTTAAAGATATTGGTCGATTAATATCATTCCAATTAATATAATCACTTACTATTGATTCATCCACAATGAATCTATCTTTTGGAGATCTTCCTGTATATTTTCCAGTATTAATACTCAATGCTCCATTTTCAGCTAAATATCCTTCTTCTTTTTTTACAGCAATTTCTATTAATTTTTCTGGCGTTAAATTGTAATAAGTTTCTTTATCTTTTGATATATAAGAATCAATTAACTTATTAATGTTATGCAAAATAATCTCCCCTTTTTTAAAACATGATATAATTTTTAAATTTTCTCATATATTATATCATATAATATTATATATGCTATACTATTAATTGAAATAGTATATGATTTTTTATAACATTTAAAATTATTTTACATCAAGAAGCCTCTGATTAATTTTAATCAGAGGCTTCTTCTAACCTGCTTGGTCTATCATATATTTAGGTTTTGCAAATATCATTCTTCCTGCAGCAGTTTGTAATACACTAGTTACTACTACACTCAATGTTTCTCCTATATGTTTCCTACCATTGTCTACTACTATCATAGTTCCATCGTCAAGATAAGCAATTCCTTGACCAGACTCCTTACCATCTTTTATAACCTGAACCATCATTTCTTCTCCGGGTAATACTACTGGCTTAACAGCATTTGCTAATTCATTAATGTTTAATACTTCTACTCCTTGAAATTCAGCAACTTTATTTAAATTATAATCATTAGTTACTACCATACCTTCTAATAATTGACCTAGTTTTAATAATTTACTATCTACTTCACTAATGTCTTCAAAATCCTTCTCGTATATCATTACTTCAATATCTAATTCTTTTTGTATTTTATTTAATATATCTAATCCTCTTCTACCTCTATTCCTCTTCAAAGAATCTGAAGAATCAGCTATATGTTGAAGCTCCTCTAATACAAATTTAGGGATTACTAATGGACCTTCTACAAAACCTGTTTGACAAATGTCCGAAATTCTTCCATCTATTATTACACTAGTATCAAGAACCTTAGGTTTAATTCTTGACTTAGATGAATTTATATTTTTTTCTTTAGCATTGCTTTTTTTAAAGAAATTAAATAATCTAGTAAAATCTTCTCTTTTCTTTGTTGCTACAATGATACCTAAGTATCCAAACAATAAATATAATAATATAGATGCAGGTATTGTCAAAAAAAGTATATCCAACATAAATATAGGCTGACTTATAAGATATGCAATCACTAATCCTATAATAAGGCCCAACGAGCCCAATATTATATCTGAAGCAGGAATTTTATACAATTCTCCTTCTAAACTAGATACTATAAAACTACCTAACTTAATAATTTTTGGTGATAATATAAACACTATAAGTCCCATTAAAATAATAATGAAAAGATAAATAAATTGTTCATAAGTTGTTCCTTGAATAGAATTTAAAACTTCTAAATTATTTAAAATTACAACTAATCCATAACCTAAAACTACACCTAATAAAGTCAAAATAACTCTAATTATTTTATTTATCAAACACTTCACCTCCTATCTTATAATTATGTCCCAATAATATAACTTCTATAACCTATTTATCACTATTATAGACTATTAAGCAATTTTTGTTAATATATTATCTGAGACAATAATAATTATAAGAAACACCAACTTTACACTTATATAAAAATAAAGCGTCATATAGACGCTACTTGATTATATTCTCTATTAATTCTTCCGCTTGTTTTTCATCTATATTTTTAGCCAATACTAATTCACTTATAAGCATTTGTTTTGCATTATTTAACATCTTTCTTTCTCCTGTAGAAAGACCTTTTTCTCTATCTCTAATTACAAGATTCCTTACTACGCTTGATATTTCATAAATATCTCCACTTTTAATCTTGTCCATATTAGCTCTATACCTTCTATTCCAATTTTGAGGCATTTTAGTTTTATCATCTCCTAATACAGCTAGGACCTGTTCAACCTCACTTAAATTAATAACTTCTCTTATTCCTATATCTTCTATATTATCCATAGGAACCATTACTTTCATCTCTCCCATAGGCATTTTCATAACATAATACTTTTTCTTTTCCCCCAAGATTTCTTTCTCTTCTATCCCTTCAATGATTCCTGCTCCATGCATAGGATAAACAATTTTGTCACCAATATTAAACATAGCAAAAACCTCCTATATTATAAAGCCTTATGAAGATAGTATACAATATAATACATAAGTTGTCAAATTAAATATTTTACCATATATCTCAAAACCTTGTCAACTTATTTTAAATTTTAAATGTGTCTATCCAGTAAAGATTGTTCTTGAAATCTCCTAAGCCCATCCTTAATAGTTCTAGCTCTTACTTCTCCAATACCTTCAACCTTATCTAAATCCCTTGTACTGGCTTTTAATATTTCTTGGAAGGTTTCAAAATTAGAAATTAAATTTTCTAATACATTAGACGGTAATCTAGGTATTCTACTTAAAATTCTATAACCCCTAGGACATATTCCTTGTTCTAAAGAATTTATATCGTAACCATAACCTAATATATAAGATATATTTTGAGGCTCTAATAACTCTTCTGAAGACAATTGCTTTATTTCTTTCCTAATATCTTCAAAGCTATATTCTTCTTCTCTTCTTTCATAATCCATTATAACATACAATCCATCTTCTTCCACATTATTAGTCAATTCTTCTAACTGCATACTAATAAGTCTTCCTTCATTTCCTAATTCTAATATATATTTCTCTATTTCAACAGCTATTCTCCTAACCATCTCCGTCCTTTGTAGAACCTTTGTAACATCAGCTATAGTTACTAAATCCTCAAATTCTAAAGCACTAAGATTTATAATCGTTTGATTTAATACTACTTTATATTTTTCTAAAGTTTGTATTGCTTGATTTGCTTTATTTAATATATTACTTATCTCTCTAATAACATATTTATGTTCCCCTTTATAGAGAGTAATGATATTTCTTCTTTCAGAAATTGATATTACTAATTCATTAGTCTGTTTTGCAACTCTTTCAGCAGTTCTATGTCTTGTTCCAGTTTCTTTAGAATCAATATCAAATCTAGGTATTAATTGAGTATTGGCATAGAGTATTCTAGTACAGTTATGATTAAGAATGATTGCTCCATCCATTTTTGCTAACTCATATAAATAAGCAGGTATAAACTCACTATTAATATTAAATCCTCCATCCACAGTTTCCATTACCTCTTTACTATCTGCCACAACTATCAAAGCACCTGTTTTAGCTCTTACTATGTTCTCCAAAGCTTCTCTCAATACTGTGCCTGGAGAAACCATTTTAATAGCTTCAAAGATATTCTCCTTTCCTTGGCCCTGATACATTAAATCACCTTCCTAAAGTATATTCAATAGCTTCATTTATGTTTTTTACTGCTATTATCTCAATATCTATATTTTTAATTTCTAAACCTTTCAAATTAGAATAAGGAATTATTGCCTTTTTAAATCCAAGCTTTGAAGCCTCTAAAAGCCTTTTTTCCATTAAACTCACTGCTCTTAATTCTCCAGTAAGCCCAACCTCTCCTATCGTTATTGTCTCCGTATCTATTTCCTTATCTCTAAAACTAGAAACTATAGCACTTATTATTCCCAAATCCATTGCAGGTTCTCTTATTTGAATCCCTCCAGTTATATTAATATAACAATCCATATTTTGCAATTGTAATCCTGCCTTTTTTTCCAATACGGCTAACATCAATATCACTCTATTATAATCAATTCCCGTTGCAACTCGTCTTGGCATACCAAATGCTGTAGAACTAACTAAAGCTTGAATTTCTACAAGCATCGGTCTTGTACCTTCTACCGCTGGTACTACTATGGTTCCTGCAGAATCCAATGGTCTCCCTGTAATAAGTACTTCAGAAGGATTTTCTACCTCCTTAAGTCCTTTATCTCTCATTTCGAACATACCTATTTCATTAGTAGACCCAAATCTGTTTTTTACAGCCCTTAGAACTCTATATGCATTATGTCTCTCACCTTCAAAATACAAAACAGTATCTACCATATGCTCTAAAACTCTAGGACCAGCTATTGAACCTTGTTTGGTAACATGTCCTACAATAAAAGTAGCTATATCCTTAGATTTTGCCATGTTCATAAGTTTAGACGTTACTTCTCTAACCTGACTCACACTACCAGGGGCTGAAGTTATATCAGGATGATATACTGTCTGAATAGAATCAACTATTAAAATATCAGGACTCAAATCCTTTATTACATTATCTATTAATCCCATATTGGTTTCAGAGATTATATATAAATTATCGCTATTTACATTCAATCTATCAGCTCTTATTTTTATTTGTTTAGCAGATTCTTCTCCAGATATATATAAAACTTTTTTATCTTTAATTGATAGATTATTTGCAACCTGTATCAATAATGTAGATTTTCCTATACCAGGATCTCCTCCAACCAAAATAAGAGATCCTTTAACTATTCCTCCTCCTAACACTCTATCTAGTTCATTTATTTTTGTACTAGTTCTTTCTTCTTCTTCAATTCTTACTTCTTTTAACTTTTTATATGTTGATGAAGCACCCTGAATAATCTTTGCATTATTCTTTTTATCATATATTTCTTCAACCAATGTATTCCATTCATTACATCCTGGGCATCTTCCCATCCACTTGGGAGTTTCATACCCACATTCTTGACAGACAAATTTACTTTTTAATTTAACCAAAACTATACCCCCTAACTATTAAGTATATCCACTTTATAATATTATTATTTACTTTACTCCTTAATTAATTTTACATATATTTTTTTCTATAAACCACATTTATATCCTTCACTAAAATATAACAGCGATAAAACTTCTAGTTTTATCGCTGTTTAATTAAATATTTCTAAATATCAACTCTTTCCCTTCTAAATCTACTAAAATATTATCATCTTTCGAAAAATTTCCTTTTAATATTTCTTCTGATAACTTATCTTCTATCATTTTTCTTATTGATCTTTCTAATGGTCTAGCTCCATATTGGCTATCAAATCCAGATTTTCCTATGTGTTCTTTAGCCTTATCGGTTACTTTAACATTTATATTTAATTTCTTTAATCTTTCTTCTAAATCTCTCATCATTAAATCCACTATTTCATTTATATGTTCTTGATTTAATGAATGAAATACTATCACTTCATCAATTCTATTTAAAAACTCAGGTCTAAAACTTCTTCTTAATTCTTCAAGTACATTATCCCTCATTTTTTCATATTCAGCTTTCTCTTCATCTTGATATGCTGCAAATCCTAATCTTTTTTGTTTTTTAATTGTATTTGCACCTACATTCGATGTCATTATTATCACTGTATTCTTAAAGTCAACTACTCTTCCTTTAGAATCAGTTAAACGACCATCATCCAATAACTGAAGCAATATATTAAAAACATCCGGATGAGCCTTTTCTATTTCATCAAATAAAATAACTGAATATGGTTTTCTTCTTACCTTTTCTGTCAGTTGTCCTCCTTCATCATATCCAACATATCCAGGAGGAGAACCAACTAATCTAGAAACAGAATGTTTCTCCATATATTCAGACATGTCTATTCTTATCATTGCATTATCATCACCAAATAATGCTTCAGCTAATGCTTTAGATAACTCAGTTTTACCTACTCCAGTAGGACCTAAAAATATAAATGAACCTATTGGCTTTGTAGGATCCTTAAGACCAACTCTAGCTCTTCTAACAGCACTAGATACTGCTTTAATCGCTTGATCCTGTCCTATTACTCTTTTATGAAGAATATTTTCTAAATCTAATAGTCTTTCAGATTCTTCTGTAGTCATTTTCTTAACTGGAATTCCAGTCCAAGTGGATACTACATAAGCTATTTCCTCATATCCTACCTCACTTGATTCAATTCTTTTATCTTTGTTCCATTCTTCTTTTTCCTTTTCTAATTCCTTTTTCAAACTCTTTTCTTCATCTCTAAGTTTAGCTGCATGTTCATAATTTTGAGTATTAATAGCTTCTTCCTTTTCTTGAGATAACTCCTCTAATCTCTCTTCAATATTTTTAAGACCCGGTGGGGCTGTAATTGACTGAATTCTCACTCTGGAAGCTGCTTCATCTATTAAATCTATAGCCTTATCAGGTAAATGCCTATCAGCAATATATCTATCTGATAATTCTGTTGCAGCTTTTAATGCTTCATCTGTAATCTTAACTCTGTGATGAGCTTCATATCTATCCCTTAATCCCTCAAGAATTTTTATTGTATCCTTTACTGAAGGAGCTTCTACCACAATTGTTTGAAACCTTCTTTCCAATGCTGCATCTTTTTCTATATGTTTTTTATATTCATCAAGAGTTGTGGCCCCTATTGCTTGAAGTTCTCCCCTAGATAGTGCTGGTTTTAATATATTAGAAGCATCCATTGCTCCCTCTGATGCTCCGGCTCCTATTATAGTATGCATCTCGTCAATAAACAATATAATATTTCCTGACTGCCTGATTTCTTCCATCATTCTCTTTAATCTATCTTCAAATTCACCTCTATATTTAGCTCCTGCCACCATAGAAGCTAAATCTAATGTTACAACTCTTTTATTCTTTAAGATTTCAGGAACCTTTCCTTCAACAATCTCTTGAGCCAATCCTTCTGCAATTGCTGTTTTACCTACTCCTGGTTCTCCAATAAGAACAGGATTATTTTTTGTTCTCCTACTTAGTACTTGAATAACTCTCTCTATTTCCTTACTTCTTCCTATTACAGGATCTAATTTTCCATCTTTAGCATAAACTGTTAGATCTCTTCCATATCGATCTAAAGTTTTAGTATTTGAAGATACATTTCCACCTGGTGAATAAGCTCCTATATTTTGTGGATCTCCAGTACTATTATTTTTACCAATTATTTCAACTATTTCATTTTTAACCTTATTTAAATCTATTCCCATGGCTTTAAGTAAATTAGGAGCCACACCTTCTCCTTCTGCTAAAAGTCCTAGAAGTATATGTTCTGTTCCAACATAATTTTGACCAATATTTCTAGCCTGTAAAAAACTTAATTCAAATACCTTTTTAGTTCTTGGAGTAAATCCCAATACTTCTGTTTCTTCTCTACCTCTTCCTATTCTTTTTTCTATTTCAGATTTTATTTTTTCAGTATTAGCTCCAAGATTATTTAATACTTGAGATGCTATACCTTCTCCTTCTCTTACTATTCCTAACAACAAATGTTCAGTTCCTACATAATTATGATTTAATGATTGTGCTTCTTCTTGGGCTAATACTATCGCTTTTTGAGCTCTTTCCGTGAATCTTCCAAACATTGCCATTATATTACCTCCTTATATATCCAATTCTTTTCTAATTATTTCTGCTCTTTTTATATCTCTCTCATTAGGATTTAAATCTTTATTATATTTACTTTGCACATTTGCTGGTTGAGTCTTAATAATTAATTTATTAATCGTCTTTCTACCAATATTTCGTATAATATTCATCTCAATTCCAAGCTTAATATCAGATAATAATTCCATAGATTCTTCAGAATTCATAATTCTAGCATTTTTTAGTATACCCAAAGACCTATAAATCTTATCCTCAATTTTTATTTTATTAAATTTATATATTTTTTCCCTTGCCTGTCTCTCATTATTTATAAGTTGCTGTACTATATTTTTTAACTTATTCATAATATCTTTCTCTGATTCACCTAATGTTATTTGATTAGATATCTGAAATAAATTTCCCTTAGCATTACTTCCTTCTCCATATAGTCCTCTTACAGTAAGACCTATTTGACTTACTGCTTGAAATATACCGTTAATCTGCTTAGTTAATACTAAGGAAGGAAGATGGAGCATTACTGATGCCCTCATTCCAGTACCAATATTAGTAGGACAAGCAGTTAAATAACCTATTTTTTCATCAAAAGCATATTCTGTATTTGCTTCAATTATATCATCTAATTTATCAGCTTCTTCCCAACATGCTTCCAAATTAAGCCCAGGATATATAACTTGCATTCTTATATGGTCTTCTTCATTAATCATTACTGTAACTTTCTCATCTTTCCTTATCAAAAACCCTCCTATCTGACTATTCTGCAATAATCCCGGACTAATCAAATGTTTTTCTACTAAAACTCTTTGTTCAGTAGAATTTATATCCTTTAAATCATAATACTTAAAAACATCGTTATTTCTTTCATCGGCTATAACAGAATTGTTTACCTTGTTTTTTATCTCTTCTGCCATCTCATTATTTAATTCTTGAGGGAATTTTATATCTCTTATATTTCTAGCTAATCTTATTCTACTACTCACCACTATATCTTTATCAGAACCTTCACCATCTAACCATTTCATTTAATCACCCACTTTCATTCCTTAATATTTTTTTCGAGTTTTTTAATCTTATCTCTCAATATTGCGGCGTTCTCAAATTCTTCATTTTCTATAGCTTCCTTTAACTCTAATTGAAGTTTTTCTATATCTTTTTTTACCTTCATAGATTTTCCTGATTTAATAGGAATTTTCCCCACGTGAACATCATGTCCATGAATTCTTTTATATAAAGAATTTAATCTATCATTAAAAGTCGAATAGCACTCACTACAACCAAGTTTTCCTGTTTCTTTGAACCTATTATAAGTCATCCCACAAACTTTACATTTCTGTGGTTCTACATAATCAATCTTCATATTTCCGTCTATTTGATTATCTAAAAGTCCAGCTAATAAATGATTAATTGAAAAATGCGATCCTACTTCTTTTTCTCCAGCACATTTTTCACATAAATGTACTTCACTTTTATGTCCATTAATAATTTCTGTATAATGGACTGTTGCTTGACTTTCTCCACATTTCTCACACATCATAACATATCCCTCCTATTCAATTAAAGAAATCAACATATCTTTAAATATTGTAGCTCTCAAATTATTTTTGTAACCTCTTACATTTGACAATGCTCTATCACCAATAGCATTTTTCATAATTAAACTTTCTCTACTCGTAACAAATTCTTTTTCTCTTAAATTATCTATTATTGTATATGCTTTTTGCTTTGTAATTGATTCACCAATACTATTTATGAGTAATTCTTGTATATTATTATTTTCCTTTATATTTACCTTTACAATTTTTATATACCCTCCTCCTCCTCTTTTACTCTGTATATAGTATCCTTTATCAGTAGTAAATCTAGTTGATAATACATAATTTATCTGAGAAGGAGCACAATTAAAGTATTCAGCCAATTCATTTCTCTGTATTTCCAAAATTTCTTTATCATTTTCGTTCATCATAGATAAGATAAAGTTTTCTATTATATCGCTAATTCTAGCCATAAAATCATCCTTTTATATTTCATTAATATTGTTTTTGTTTGACTTTGACCTTATTTGACTTTTGGTTTCATTATACTATTTATTTTTATTTTTTTCAATAGCTGTTCCTTATAAATTATATCCAATACTTTATAAATAATATAACTTTAAGTATATAAACAATAAAAATTCACTATGATGATCATCATAGTGAATTTTATGTATTATTCGTTCATTGCTTCTGATACTATTTTCTCACTTAAATCAGCTGGTACTTCTTCATATCTTGCAAATTCCATTATAAAACTCCCTCTTGCTTGAGTCATTGATTTCAAATCAATAGTATATTTAAACATCTCTGATTGAGGAACCTCTGCTATAACTAATTGAGTTCCATCTTCTTGAGGTTCCATACCTAATATTCTACCTCTTCTTTTATTCATATCTCCCATTATATCGCCCATATATTCATTAGGAATAGTTGTTTCAACTTTCATTATCGGTTCCAATAATACAGGTTTTGCTTCTTTTAATCCTTTTTTAAAGGCTAATGAAGCGGCTATTTTAAATGCCATTTCACTAGAATCTACTGGATGATAAGATCCGTCTAATAACGTTGCCTTTAAATTTACTACTGGATATCCTGCTAGTACGCCTTTAGAAATAGATTCTTTTAATCCTTTTTCTACTGCAGGTATATATTGTCTTGGAACAGAACCTCCAAAAATTTCTTCATTGAATTCAAATTCATTTTCTGTACTTTCAAATTTAATTATTACATCACCATATTGTCCTGCTCCACCAGACTGCTTTTTATGTTTTCCTTGGACGGTAGAATTTCCTTTTATAGTCTCCCTATAAGCTACCTTAGGATCTGATAATTCAATATTTACTCCAAAAACATCTTTTAATTTATTCTTTATAACATCTAATTGAGTATTTCCTTGTCCTCCTATAATAAGCTCATTTGTTTCATTACTTCTTGTAACAGTAAATGTTTTATCCGCATCTAATAACTTTTGTAATGCTGGTCCAATTTTTTCTTCATCATTTTTAGTAATAGGTTTACCTGCCATAAATAGAGTTGGTTTTGGAAATGGAATTGATCTATATTTAATAGGATTGTTTACATCACATAATGTATCCCCAGTATGAGTATTACTTAGTTTTGATACAGCACCAATATCTCCTGCCTGTAATTCATTTATCTCTATTTGTTCTTTTCCTCTTAACACAAATAATTTTCCTATTTTCTCCATTTCTTCAGTATTTGGATTATAAATTTCATCTTCCTTTTTAATTACTCCTGATCTCACTTGAAATAATGAAATTCTGCCTATATAAGGATCAGATATAGTCTTAAATACCACTGCTGAAAATGGATCAGTGTTTTCTATATTTCTCTCTATCTTATCTTCAGTTTTCGGATCAATTCCATGAGGCTTTTCTAAATCTTTTGGTGAAGGTAGATAATCCCACATCATATCAAGTAATGTTTCAGTTCCTACATTTAAATTAGCAGAACCACATAATACTGGTATAAGTTTTCCTTTTATAACACCTTTTCTTAAAGCAGTATGAATTTCTTCTTCTGTAAACTCTTCTCCTTCAAAATATTTTTCTAATAATTCATCATCACTTTCTGCTACTGATTCCACAAGTATTTCTCTATAATTACCCATTTTCACCTCTTTTTCTGACCATATATCAGCATCATTACATTTCTCTCCATCATAAATTCTGGCCTTCATATCTACTATATTAACAAATCCTTTAAAATCTCCTTCTTTACCTATGGGAATATGGAAAGGTATGATAGCTTTTCCGAATTTTTCTCTCAATTCATTAATTAATTTAGCATAATTAATATTTTCTTTATCCATTTTATTGATATATAATATTGTAGGTATATTTCTTTTTCTAGTAAGTTTCCATGCTTTTTCTACACCAACTTCAATACCTGAAGACGCATCAACTACTATAACAGCTCCCTTAGATACCCTCAATGCACTATGAACTTCTCCTATGAAATCAAAATATCCTGGTGTATCTAAAATATTATACTTATGCTCTTTCCATTCTATTGGAATTAAAGAAGTATAAATTGATACTTCTCTTGTTTTTTCTTCCTTATCATAATCAGATATTGTATTTTTTTCCTCAACTCTACCACATCTTTTAATCACATTTGCTGTCATTAACATAGATTCTGTTAAAGTAGTCTTTCCACTTCCATTATGTCCTAAAAAAGCAATATTTCTAATTCTATCGGCATTATAGTTATTCATAGACTATTCCCCCTCAACTAGAGTTAAATTTGTATTTTTCAGATTATTTATAATATTCTACACTTAATCCGAATTCCCTTCTTTATAGTATTTATTTTTATATGTTTTTATTACTCTTTTAAATTTTTTACCTTATCACATTAAAAATATTCATAAATATCTGTATATTTAAAAATTTATGTTATAATTATCTTATATATAACATAACAAAATTTAAGGGGGTATCTTTAATGATAAAATTTAGAGATGAAATTAAAGATTTACAGGCATATAAACCTGGTAAACCTATTGAAGATGTTAAACGAGAATACGGACTGAAAAGTGTAGTAAAACTTGCATCAAATGAAAATCCTATGGGAACATCAAAAAAGGTTATAAATAAACTAAAAGAATCCATTGACTCATTAGCCATATATCCTGATGGTAATTCTACACTATTAAAGGAAGCTTTAGCTGAAAAATTAAAATTGAAAACTACTCAAATATTACCTAGTAGTGGATCCGACGAAATGCTCGATATGATAGCAAAAACCTTTATTAATAGTGGAGATGAAGTCATAATGGCTGATGTTACTTTCCCAAGATATATAGCAACAACTACTATGATGGGAGGAACTCCAATTATTGTACCCTTAAAAAATTGGACCTATGATTTATATGGTATACTTCAAAAAATAAATAAAAAAACAAAATTAATATGGTTATGTAATCCTAACAACCCTACAGGTACAATATTTTCAGAGGATAAATTAATTGATTTTCTTAAAAGAGTTCCGGAAGACATTGTTATAGTATATGATGAAGCTTATAGAGAATACGTTACTTCTCCTGAATATCCCAAAGATACAATTAAATTATTAGATGATTATTCTAATTTAATAATAATGAGAACCTTTTCTAAAATGTACGGATTAGCGGCATTAAGAGTAGGATATACTATGGCTTCTGAAGAAATCATAGGAAATATAAATAAAATACGAGGACCTTTCAATGTTAACTTGCTAGCTCAAATGGCGGCAATAGAAGCATTAAATGACCAAGAATTTGTAGATAATTGTTATAAAGTAAATAAGGAAGGTAAAGAATATTTATATTGTGAATTTGATGATATGGATTTAGAATATGCTCCTTCTGAAACTAATCATATATTTGTTAATGTAGAAAGGAATTGCAATGAAGTTTTTATACAATTGCAAAAAAGAGGTATGATTATTAGACCTATTACTGGGGATTGGATTAGAGTAACTATAGGTACTATGGAACAAAATAAATTATTTATCAAATTATTAAAAGAAGTACTAAATTTAGAAAATACAATAAAATAATAACCGCTAAAAGCGGTTGTTATTTTATTTGTAACTTATTGATAATCCAAATTACTAGCAGCTACACCATTAAAATTATTTTCTTTTTGTCGGAATTTAGATTCATCAAATTCTCCTTCTTTTTTAGCTACAATTAATGTACATACTGAATCTCCTACAATATTTACTGCTGTTCTTGTCATATCAAGTAATCTATCTATACCCATTATCAAACCAATTCCTTCAACAGGTATATTTATTGATTGTAATACCATTGATAACATTATTAATCCAACTCCTGGTACTCCTGCTGTACCTATGGATGCTAATGTAGCAGTAATTATTACTGTAAGTAATTGAGAAAATGTCAATTCTATACCATACACTTGAGCAATAAATATAGTAGCAACACCTTGCATTATAGCTGTACCATCCATATTAATCGTAGCACCTAATGGCAATGTAAATGAGGATACATTTTTTGATATTCCTAAATTCTTCTCAGCTACTTCTAAAGATACTGGTAAAGTACCACTACTACTAGCAGTAGAGAAGCCAACTGAAATTGCCGGGAAAAACTTCCTTATAAATGTTGTTATATTTAAGCCTGTAAATAATTTTAAAATACTTCCATAAGTAAGGAAAGCATGCATTATTAACACTAAAATTACAGTTCCAAAATATTTAATCAATGGTCCAATAGCTCCTAATCCCTCAGAAGCAAAAGTTCTAGATATAAGAGCAAATACACCTATTGGAGCTAATAACATAACATACCCTACAATTTTCATCATCAATTCGTTAAGTTGGGCAAATAAATCTGTTACATACTTCGTCTTCTTCCCTAAAGCAGAAAGAGCTACTCCTATTAATAAAGCAAATACTATAATTTGAAGCATATTTCCATTTGTCATTGCTGCTATTGGATTTTCTGGCACCATATCTAAAAGCACATCCACTAAAGGTAATGATTCACCAATTTCAACTTCTGTTTCTACTGCTGCTGATAAATCAAAATTTTGTCCAGGATCTATTATTGATGCCATTCCTAATGCTAAACTAATTGCTATAGCAGTAGTTACAATATAGAAAGATAATGTCCTTCCACCAATACGTCCTAATTTCTTTATATCTCCAATATTAGCAGCTCCATTAACAATTGACACAAAAACTAACGGTACTACAAGCATTTTTATAGCTCTTAAAAATACTTCTCCCATTAAATATAATAATCCATCTACCATTAAAGTGTCTTTTAAAAATCCTGATGGAACAAAATAAAGTCCACAACCAAAAATAAATCCAATTACTAATCCTAATAAAATTTTTGTCGTCAATCCTATTTTTTTCTTTTCTCTTTTCATATCTTTCCCCCTTAATAATATTGTTTTAGTTATTAAACTCTAGTATAAATATAAAGTAATAATCATCCCATTTTTAAGTAGTATTTACTTGAAAATTAAAAATGTCAATAATAAAACATTATTGTAAATTATTCTTTATCTCCCTATAAAAGGAAATGTACGCCGGAAGTTACTTCTCTTTACAAATAATTCAATTATAGATATTAATATTTTTCATGATGTTTTAAACTTAAGAATTGTATTCTTTTCTTTTAATACATTTGGACCAAGCACGAAGATTTTACTTGGAGAAATAATTAAATCATCTTAAATTTAATTATTTTTTCGATAAGACAGTATCTATTATATCATAAAACCAAATAATTTAAAAGTATTTTCTGAATATTGAATAAGTGTATTTTTTTATATTCATTTTGATTTGTTTCTATGACTTTTATGTAATATTTCCGATTTTTTATAGTAAAAATATCAATTAAAAAGATGGTCAATCGACCATCTTTTTAATTACCAGTACTACCTATTCCACCTAATCTTTCATCTGTGGTTTTATCATTATCCGCTATAAGATACTTTTGAAATATCCCTTGAGCTATTCTTTCATTTTCTTTTATCTCGACTTCATTTTCGCTTATATTAGTAATAGCTATTCCTATATTTCCATCATTGGAAACATTAGAATAATAATCTTTGTCAATTATGCCTGTTCCATTACACAATATCAGACCTCTCTTTATACCAATAGAACTTCTAATATATATTTTTAAAACCTCATCTTCCTGCATATAAGATTTTATATCTGTCCATATTATCTTTTTCTCATTAGGTTTTAATATAAAAGTTTCAGGAGAATAAAAATCATATCCTGCTGATCCTTTACTTCCTCTTATAGGAAGATTTATTTTCTTATTCAAATGTTTTCTATATTTATCTTCTACTATTTCAAATCCTCTTTTTTTCACTTTAATTCCTCCATTACCTTATTGGACATACTCCTGTATCACAACTCTCATCTCCAATATCAAATTCTGTTTGTTGTTTCTCATATTTACCTAAAAAAGATGGTACAAAAGGTTTCATTTCATTAATTCTTTTATTATATTCCTCTTCATCTATTGCTTCATAAGGTAATAATTCGTAGAAATTATCATCTAATGATAAGAATGATAATGCTACTACATCATCCCAATTTTTCCATACCCATTCTTCTACATCATCCCATTCATGATCTCTTACATGAACTGTAATTGAACAGTTATGATCTACATAGTTTTCCATGAATAATTTATAATTCTCTAGTTGTTCAATAGCTGATACATCATATTTTGTTTTACCCTCTGGAGATTTTACTGGAAACTCAATAACTTTAGTACTACATGTCTCTAAATCCTGCCCTACTTCAGGATATATAGGATATTCTAATTCTTCACAAACTTTAACTAATGGATCATCACTATTTATTCTTATTCTTCTAAGATAATAAGGAGAATGGGAATAATGAACACCACTAGATACAGTAGGTAATTGACTTAAAGTACCCTCTGGTTTAACAGTAGTAACTAATAATGGTTCATTTTCTTCTAACTCCTCAGCATATTCACTAGCTGCTTCATTAGCAGTTTTTCTTAATTCCCTCAATATTCTAGCTTGGTCTTCTCTATCCATATTTGTAGCATTCACCATATCTTGCCATCCTGTCAAAGAACATCCTACTAACTTATCTCTTTGTTGAACTCGATTCCATTTTGGTATCTCCAGTTCAACACAAGTCATTCTATATCCTGCTCTAGCAGAAAGCCTTTGGGCTTCTTTAAGACCATCCAAATCTAAAGTACCATCTCCACTTACAAACGCATATACATTTATTGTGGTTAAATTACATAACCCTTTTGAATCTAATAATATCTCTCCACACGGATTAACTCCATTCATGTTAGGTCTTCTCTTTACACCTGCTACTTCGTTAACCCATCCAGGTTCTCCTGAATATCTCATTTTTTCTATTTGCCAATGAAGTCTTTCTCTGCTTGGTCTTTCTTTATAATAAATAGAATTATTACTCATTTGTCTATGAATTATATCCTTGTCAACTATCCATTGTCCATCTACTTGTTTATATAAATTTGTTTTTGCATCTATTGCCTCTTTATCTTCTGCATCAAGTAATACTATTTCAGCGGTACGTCTTACTCCGCCAACTACTACATTTTCTCCTATAATATTTGCTATATCTAAACAATCTATGGGTCTTAACTTAACTCTCTTTTCACTATTTAAAATACCTAATTTCACTATTACTTTATGAATCTTTTGATACATATTTTTAAGACTTGTATGTCCACTGGCACTTCCACCAAAAGTCTTTAATTTTTCCCCTTTAGGTCTTACATTATCATAATTTACAATTATTGTAGAAATATTTCTATACTCATTACTAGAGATAATCTTGAAATAATAATCCAATCCTTGAACCCAGCCTTCTTTACTATCACCTACTGTGATTTTTACAGTATCATTATGGAAAAATTCAAGACTTGTGCTATCTTCCCTTTCATTCTTACTTATTGGAGTATAATCTTCATGAATAAGTTCATAATTTATTCTAACTTTAGGAAGTAATTTCACATCATCCTTAAGTATTCTTACTCCAACCCCTGAACCTACCATCAATAAATAAAATAAATCTCTAAAAGCTTCAAAATCATCAATTACTTGAAAGGAACAATTATAATTAGCCATTGGATAATGTTTTGCTACAGGTGTATTTCCTACCCAAAAGGTTCTTCCAGATAAAAATTGTCTTAAATTGTATATATTATCATATAATTTTTCTGCTTCTTCTCTAGTTGTAGGTACTAAACTACAATTATATTCTACAGCACGTCTTACAGTCTCCCACCAATATTCTCTTCTACTTTCTTCTGGTATCCATCTAGAATATGTTCTATAATATATAAATTCTCCTAATTGCTTCATTGGAGATGGTTTATGCTTATAATTACTAATAAATTCATCTGTTAATAAACGAGATTCTTTTTTCTTAGAACTTCTTCTTTTATTTTTCTCGAATCTATATATTATGTATCTCTTAGCTACATCTTTTCTATTACTAGACATTAACTCCTCTTCCACCATATCTTGTATATCTTCTACATTTACATTCAAATCTTTTCTCTCTAATTTTATTTTTATATTTTCTGTTATCTCTTTACTAAGATTTTTATCTACCCCCTTTTTAGTTTCCCTCATTGCCTTTTCTATGGCATTTTGAATCTTAATAGGTTTAAAAGGAACTAGAGATTTATCTCTTTTAGTTACGTTTATCATAAATTTAATCCTCCCTTATTATTTAGTTCAATTATTTCTTACCCAATAATATGATGCAAAAACAAAACACACACAAAATATTGTGTATGTTTATATTCATAACTCAATATATAGTTATTTTATCATGATAATACATCTTTATCAATATAAAATTCTACTTATTTTTATTCCTTTTCTAATGCTCCTTTTGTATAATTATTAGCTGCATTCCACAATATCCATTCTTCCAATCCTGCATCACATGTAGCATTTATTTGAGCTCTTACTTCCTTAGGTCCATAAGTTATATAATTACTTCCATAGGAATTTTTAAGCCATGGAGCAGAAAAATCTTGTAACCATGGTCTTATAATTGCTCTTTCTTTTTCAGGTATAACATTTAATCTATCTATTGCATCATTCATTGCCCTATTAACTATTTCATATGGCTTTGTGTCAGGATAATCAAACCCATAAAATCCCAAACCATAATGAGATGGATAAACCATTGGAGATAATATATCAGTATTTTCTCCTAACATTTCTAGTTGCTGCCCTATGGCGGAATCACCTTTTACATTTATAATATCACCAAAAATATCCGCTGATACATAGACCCCCTTTTCATTTAGTCGTTTTCTCGCATATTCTAGAAACTCAGCAATTGCATCAGCTTTTTCTTTTCTATTACCTATTTCACCATAATCTATATTATTTCTGTTTCCATCGGTGGGAAACCTTACATAGTCAAATTGAATTTCTTTGAATCCCATTGAAGCGGCTTCTTCTGCTAATTGTATTGGATATTCCCATGCATCCTCATTATAAGGATTCAACCAAGCATTTCCACTATTATCCTTCCATACAGAACCACTTTTATCTTTTATAGCTAAATCTGGTCTTTCAAAACCTAATACTCTATCTTTAAACGTAACTATTCTAGCTATAGGATAAACATCATTAGACATAACATCCTGCATTATTTTACTAAAGTCATCTTTATTAGAAATTTTAACGATTTCATTAGCTCCTATTTCCTGAGCTAATGGTATATTAGACTCATAAGTCAATATTCCACTATCATCTTTTATATCTATAACCATAGAGTTTATTTCTGTTTCATTTGTTAACTTAATAAGATTATTAAATTTATCTTTATGACTTAAAGAACTTCCAGTAACAAAGATTCCCTTTACCTTTATTTTTTCTTTATATATTCCCCAATTAGTAGATGGTTGAGACAAATAACAGTCTTTTACATTATTATCAAGATTATCTTTAATAGCATTTGCTTCATTAAATGTAAAAATTAATATTAAAACATTAATAAATATCAATCCTGATAATGTCCTTTTTCTTAAGCTGTTCATTATTTCTCCCCTTATCTTCTAATAAATAACATTTAATATATCTTTTAACGTCTCATTAGCATATTCACCTTTTCTGTATTTTCTCTTTGCTACAATAATTTTAGGCTGATTTCCTGAGTTTACAATATTTTTTATTTCCTTTGGATATTCTACAAAAGATCCTAATTCATTAAATTTTTCATCATAAATTATAAATGTTGGAATTCTAATAGCACCTGATATTCCATACTTTTTAAAAATTTCTTCATTACCTTCTTTCAGAACTATAGCAATATCAATATTATCATTATAATCTTTCATCTTTTTCAATACTGGAACATTTATCATACAATCAGGACACCATATTTCTGCACAAGCTAATATATTTATCTTCTTATTTATGCCCTTCACTCTATCTACTAATTTTTCATCAAATTCAATATTTTGATATATCTCCAATGTCTTTTCTTTATAAGTATCAGCATCATTATTAACAAACTCTTCAAAAGAAATCCCACTATTAAAAATTTCTTTTATATTCATACGAGTCCCCCCTCATTCTTATATTATTCACATTCTTTAATAATAATTCCTTAGCTTTGATTATATTATACATTATAATCAAATACAACTTTTATTAAGTAGAAGACGGATCTTTATCTATTATGTACAAAACCACTAGAAATATTTATTCTAGTGGCTGAAATATAATAAAAAATCTAGCAACGTCCTACTCT